>JAJRQD010000081.1 GCA_024280435.1 archaeon
CCATACGCACTCCAGATACCGGGATATGGTGGTATCAACACATGTTTGATTCCCATAATAATTGCAAGATCCACTGCATGTACAGGACCTGCACCTCCAAAAGCAAGTAAGGTATACTCCCTGGGATCAATACCTCGCTCGGTTGATACATTTCTTAATGCCTGTGCAATATTCTCATGAAATATTGCTCTTACACCCTTCACAGTATGTGCAAGTGTACTATTCATCCTCTCACTCAGTTTTTCAAGTACTTCAAGAGCCAATTCACTCTTCATCTCCAGTATTCCTCCTCCAAGTTGCGTTGATAGTACCCCAAAAATAAGATCTGCATCAGTTACCGTAACGTTTTCACCACCAAGGCCATATGCAGCCGGTCCAGGTACTGCTCCCGCACTCTCAGGACCTACTTTCAATAGATTTCCAATAATATCTGCAATTGAGCCACCACCTGCACCAATTGTGGTCACATCAACTGATCTAGTTGATATGGGCAAGCCTTCAATCTCAAAATTATATCTCTCAGATACTCTTCCATTGCTTATCTGTGCAACATCTGTGCTTGTTCCTCCAATATCCAATGTGATTATATTTCCAATTCCAGTCAGTCTAGAGGTCAATTCACCTGCTTGTACACCACCTGCAAGGCCACTCATCAGTATCTCAACAGGCTTTCTAGTCAATCCTTCTGGTACTGCCAGACCTTTTGAAGATTTCATTATTGCAAGAGTATTGGTTTTATCATGTAATACACTGTCCAGCCTGTTGATATAATTTGAAACTAGTGGCTTAATATATGCATCAACAACAGTTGTGGAGGTACGATCATATTCTCTGTATTCAGGAAATACAAATGATGAGATTGATATGGGCATATCAATATTGTTAGCTTTGAATAGATCTCTCAGTTTATCTGCAACTAGTTGTTCATGAGTACTATTTAGGAAGCTGAATAGAAATGATACTGCAATAGCCTCTATCTGATTATTTTTGGTTAAATCAAGTAATTGTTCGGTTAATTTATCCAATTCAGTTATATCTATGGGTATCAAAACAGATCCATCATTGATAACACGTTCTCCTATCTCAAATCTAAGATATGATGGTACCAACGGCTCAGTTCTTGATGCAACAATCTCATAGATATCCCGTCTATTCTGCCTTGCAATCTCTATTACGTCTTTGAATCCTTTGCTTGTTATCAATGCAACCCGAGCACCTTTTCTCTGTAATATTGCATTGATCGCAACTGTTGTTCCATGAATTATCTCATTACTTTTCATACTCACCAATGCATCAATTATTGCTTTTTCAGGATTTTCTGGAGTTGAAGCTACTTTCATTATCACAGGCTTACCTTTTTCTGGAATTGCGATAATATCTGTGAAGGTACCTCCAGTATCGATTGAGATTAATTTAAATTCCACATTTGGATGAATATTTTATTGTTTATTAACTTGATTTGAAGAGGTAATTGTACTATTTTATGATTTTGATAAAATATTTAGCAGATTATTTTTGCTTTCAGATTAATTTCGCTTTCTTAGCTGTGGAATTGCAATCATTGCCAATATTGCAGTAATTGCAAGTGTTAACTCAAATCCAGGTGCTTTACTACCATCTCCCACTATAAGATCACCAACCATTCCAGCACCTTTATGACCCTGAACAGAGCAATAAAACTCATATGTAATATCTACAGCCGGAGTTTTGAATAACGCAGTTTTTGAGGATGTATTATTGATACCTGCCGTATTGTTGGCAATATGTACATGTACACCGTGAAATCCATTATCTGCATCCTCATCAACTGTGAAATCATGCTCTATAACAGACGCCATGTTTGTGAATGTTATCTGCACACATGTATCCTTATCCACATTGAGAGTATCCTTATCAAAGGCAAGGGCACCTTTGTTATCCTTATCACCAGTAATTTCAATAAACTGGGTTGGAGTGTCACATACTGCATCAGTTTCCTCATGATCTTCCTGTGCAATCACATTGGAAGTCATAAAGGAAAATATCATTAGCATTACAAAAATTCTTATTAAAAATTGTTTCATTTTTGATTCTCCGAATTATTAATTCACAATACCAGTTCACCTTTTTATTATTTTTGATAAGACAAAATCTAACAGATCAGTACTGGATAGGTTAATTTTTGATATATATTATATATTTTATATAAAATTCATATTTACGAAAATCAAAGTTTCATTTCTGAAGCTGTCGTGATTTACCCCTTGCATAGTCTGCTATAACTATATTTCCAAGTATTTTCACAAAATACTCAGAGGAACTAACAATGCCGACATATTCACCACTTGCGTCATCAATTGTGCTCAGTAATATCTCTTCCTGCTCTCTCTCAATACCGATAAAATCAGGTAAACCACCACCAGCAGCTCTTGTCTGGATAGTACGCAGGGTAATATTGGGGGTTGCACTGTGCATCTTCTCAATCCAGTCTTTATTGGCAATCTCATCAATATATGAGATAATTGTTAGCTGACGGGTTCGTGGAAGTGCCATAATTGCTTCATCATTGAGAAATGTAATTGAAGGCACCAGAAGTGTGGCTTTGGATTTAATTCTACCGATAAAATCAGTGATGTACTCAAGTATCGCATCTTTTCCAACAATATGTGTGGTATTGATCTTTGGTGTCTCTGTGGATTCTATTGCACCTTCAAGACTAGCAAGAATCTTGGCAAGTGCAGATGTGGGTTCACTTACCTTGTTAGTTACCTCAGTGTATTTTTTATTGTATTGATTAAGCGATATCTCCACAGCAGATATCTGGTTATCAGTTCCGGATCTGACAAGATCTGATGATTTATTAATCGCATCATTTCCAATTTCATTCAGACGTGATTTTTTATTGTCAATACTATTGATAGAAGTTGATAGAAAACTTCCAAGATCATTTTTAATAGCATCAAGTGTTCCCACAAGCTCAGTTTCAAGCTCAGAGATTGAACCGGATACACTGGATTTCATTGATTGCTCGAGATTGTTTATTGCCTCTCTCAATTTTCCAACCTGTTCATTTACATTGTCATGATTACTATCAATTAATCCAATCACCACATTCATGGTTTTATCCACAAGATTATGGAATTGTGCAGTAGATTTTTGTTGTATCACATCAATTGAATTGCGGATACTGGCAATTTGAGTATCAATTTTAGATTTTAACCCCTCAACTTTATCAAGTAATTTGGTATTCAAAACATCAGTACTATCTCCAATCTGAGATTTCAATGTATTGACCTCCTCATTCAGTACATTACTTATTGCAGATATTGCCTCTGTGAAATTACTTCCAAAAGCAACTTCATGCTTAGAAACAGTGGCATCTACTTCTGCAACCCTATTCTCCTGAAAAGCTGCAAGATTAGAACTCATCTGTGTACTGATATCATTCAAACTATTTGTTAATCCCTCAAGGGTGGTAATTGTGTCACCAAGCTTCGTATCAAAGTTAGATTTAAAGCTAGATAATTGTGTCCTGGTATTCTGGAATACAGCCCTCTCTGCCTCAGCAAGTGAATTTGTATCTGAATTCAGAGTATCTTTTAGACCACTCACAGATCCACCAACAGTTGATTTCAACTCATTTACCTTGGCCAGTCTCTCTTCATTCAACTTTGTATTCATCCCATCAATTCTACCAATAAAGCTCTGATTGAATTCGGTTAATCTCTGTTTTGCCTGTTCCAGTGCAGTGTTGAATTGTTGCTCAAGTATATTTGTGAGTTTGCTGAGCTCCTCAGAAATTGTTTCATCAAGTTGTGATTTGACATCTACTAGATGTCCGCTGAATTCAGCATCTGTATTATCCACAAGAGTATTCACATCTCCCTCTATTTTTTGCAGATTAGAACTCATAGATTCGAGAGTTTTTGTTCTGTGTGTTTGTGATGCATTCTCAAGTTCATTAATTGAAGTACTGATCTCAGCAGATATATTATCATTCTCTTCTTTCAATAATTTTATACTTGAGATACTTTCAGTCTGTTTTGATACAAAATCAGTATTGGCTTTCTCAATCAATTGTTTGTTCTCAGAGATCAGATTATGCATAGAGCCTTTAATTGACTCACCCAGCTGTTTTGCATCAGAAACATATGTATTTCCGATTGCAGTTAATTTCACCATCTCTTGATTGGAATTTGTATCAATCTTATCAACTGATGATAGCATTGTTGACTTACTCTCATCAATTGTTACCTTACTTTCTGTCTGAAAATTATTTATATCTGCAATAAGGTCAATTACAGTATCATTCAAAGAGGAGATATCTGCCTTCTCAATTGGAGCTTTACCCTCAATTTTTTTTTCCTCAACATCAGATTTTGCAGAATTTGTATTCTCAACATTACTACTCGATATACTGTCAATCATTAATCCAGCATTAACTTTTTGTTCATCAATAGATTGATTGATTTTATTACCTAGTTCCCTGGTTTTACTGACAGAGGATGCTTTGAAGCTATCGACCTTGGCAGTAAGATTATTTTGTATTTCATCAGAAGTCTCTTTCAATTCTACATTCAGCTGGTTCAAAACATCATTAATCTCTGCTTTTTTAGCCTCCATTGATTGATTGAATTCATTCATACCTGTATCCATCTGTTCTTTGAGATTACTAACCACTGTCTCAGATGTTGTACTCAATTCTCTTGACAGAGCTTCGATATTCAGAATAGAGGTTTCAATCTCAGTTTTCAGATTACCAGTGGGTAATATACTGGCATAACGGCCCTGAATACCAGGTACCTCACGGATCAGTTTTTTATCAAGTAAAGTCTTGATTGCAGAAGTACTCTGCTCGATATTTAATTTGGTGATATTTCTTATCTCACCACTTGTTAATTGACCAGAAACACTGAGAATACGATATATATTGGATTCATTCTCATTTAGGCCAAGAAATGATAAATCAGTCATCAATTTATTTTAAATATTATGTGAATAGAAGATTTTTCTGCAATAATTATTAATTTGACCTTCATATCCTATTATCTTTTACTTTTTCTTCAGTTTAGGAAGGTATTGTGCCTTTGTACCTTCAAGCATTATCTCTCCAATAATATCAACAAATTTGTACCATGTATCCTTAACCTCATCAACAAATTCATCTGCAAATACATCAGCCAATGCATATTTAATAGAATTAATTATTAGTGGATAATGTTTTTTCCTCACTTTGTAGGCCTTGTGTGTGAATCCAAGTGTTTTATAATAATGATGTACACTCTCTGCCTGATCCAGATTTGGAATTATCTGATTCAATGAATTGATAAATCTTGCATTCTGAAGATGTGCTTCGGTTGTGAACATATCCTTAATTTCGGGATGATTTGCAAAAAGATAATTATAATGCCTATCAGGAACCTCTATTTTTCTATCTCCCAAACTCTCCCAAGTATTCTGAAGTATTATGATCTCTTCCTCTGTGAATAAGTGTAATTGAGACTTTGTTTTTTTCATTTTATTTATCTAAAATTAATTATATTTATTATTTATTATTTGGAGAAGTTAATATTATATTTTAAAAAGCAAATTTTTATACTAATATGATTATTGTATATAATATAGTTACAATGCAATTGAAATTACAATTTGTGTATAAGATACTAGAATTAAATTGATAATAGAAATTGATAATTAATGATTATTAATGAGTTTGTATTATAATAAACTTCCCAGTTAAATTATACTATTCTAAGCTTTGATTCTGTATTTTGAAAATGAGATCTCGTAAAATGTATTTTCAAGCATTGAAATTACACAGTAATTGAATCGCATTTATTTCCAGAACTTGTCTTTTTGCAGGGATATATTAGAAATATTACCCACAATTGACCCATAATTCAATTTAGAGGAGTTTAATTTTGAACAATCTC
>JAJRQD010000082.1 GCA_024280435.1 archaeon
GAAATTTCTGAAGACATTATATCGTTTGATTTGTAAAATTCCCATTTGTTTACCCCATTTGATCCCCTGTTTATCGTATGTGCTCTGTAATTTTGCTTTTCTCTTGTTCCACCAGCAATTGTATGATTTAACTCCTCGTCCTTCAAGTATGAAGGCAGTCTCTCTGCTAGAAACGGCAGTGACAAAATTATCTTGCCCTATATCCAGGGATAAATAATGATTATAGTCCAGTTCTGGTACTGTTATCTCCTGATGAGTAAGTTAGAAATATTTGAATTTAATTGATATTAATTGTGTGTACCAAGGAAATAACCGCCTAGATCAGTATTGTGCAGTAATTCATGAGCTGTATTCTCATACACCACGTTACCAGCTGCAATTATATATCCTCTATCAGCAATACCAAGTGCAGACTTTGCATTTTGTTCCACAATCAGTACACTTACATTCAGATTATCTCTTAGTTCCTGAATTCTTTGCATTATCTCTGAAACAAGAGATGGCTGTAATGCAGCACTTGGTTCATCTAGTATTATCAGTTTGGGGTCCACCATAAGAGCTCTGGCCAGAGCAAGCATCTGTCGTTGGCCTCCTGATAAAGTCTTGGCAAGATGTTTCTCACGCTCTCCAAGTACGGGATAAGTTACATATACCTTCTCAATCCGGTCCTTCATCACATCTTTATCAAGTAGAAATCCTCCCATCTCTAGATTTTCCTTGATTGTCATATTAGGAAATACATTTTTCAGCTGTGGTACATATCCAATTCCCATCTCTACAAGTTGATTTGTCTTCATATTGCTGATATTGATCTGATTTTTATCATCATAGTAATTTATAGTGCCATCGTGGTATGTGGCCAAGCCATAAATTACTTTGATAAATGTGGATTTTCCACTTCCATTTGGACCAAGAATAGTTACTATCTCTTTTGATCCAACATTGATATCAATACCGTGGATAATTTCTAATTTACCATAACCACCTACTAATCCTTCTGTTTCTAAAATATTATTAGACATATTATCACTTTCCCAGATACGCCTCTATGACGTCCTTATTCTTCTGTACCTCTTTTGGAATACCTTGAGCTACTATATTTCCAAGATTTGACACAAATACATAATCCACCTCATCTCGCATTATCACATCCATATCATGCTCTATTATCATCACAGTGAGATTTAACTTGTTCTTCATCTCAAATATCTTTTGAAATAATTTCTCAGTCAATGCAGGATTGACCCCCGCTGTTGGTTCATCAAGTAGTAACATCTTGGGATCTGACATGAGTATTCTTGCAAGATCAACCAGCTTTGATTGTCCACCAGACAGGTTCTTTGTGTATTCATAGCCCATGTGTCTGATCTCAAGTAAATCAAGAATATCAAGTGCTTTATCCAATAATTCCGTCTCCATCTCGTCTACTTTTTCCTTGGATTTGAATATATTGATCAATTTCTCGCCTTTCTGATGCTTCGGTGGTAACATCATATTCTCAACTACCGTCAAATTCTGAAATAACTTGGTATCCTGAAAAGTTCTTGAAAGTCCTAGATGATTTATCTCATTTGGTTGTAACCCAATAAGCTCTGTTCCATTGAATTTTATAGAACCACTATCTGCTTTCAATACACCTGATATAACATTGAACAGGGTTGATTTTCCACATCCATTAGGACCTATCAATGCAGTAAGTGAGTTCTCTCTCACCTGCATACTCAGGTTATCAATTGCCCTGATACCTCCAAAATATTTGTATAGATTTTTGATTTCAAGTATATTACTCATAAATTATTATCTCCTTTATTATTAGTTTGTGCATTATTATCTAATTCCTCAGTCTGCACACTTTTAGCCTGTGAACCGGCTCTTGGTAATTTTTTACCTCGTATCTCTGGACGATAGGCTTCTTCAGGAAGCATACCCCTAGGTGAGAACCTCAGAAATAATATCAAGACTGCACCAACAACTATAAGCTGAAGGTAGCTGATACTGACACTTGGTGCTTCCGGATTGGCAAATTTAACAAATGAATTCAATCCTCTCATAAAAAGACTATCTGCATTATCAAGTAATCTTGAGGCTCTTTGGAGCAGAACAAAGATAATTGAACCGACAATCATACCTTTATTGTTCCCACGTCCTCCTATAATAAATGCAGTCCATGCAAAGAAAGTTGTCAGAGGTAAGAAATTCTCAGGTGTAATAACTAGGAATATCCATGCTAACATCGCACCTCCTGCACCTGCAATTAATCCAGAGATCATCATAATAATCACTTTGTATTTAAATACCTCTTTTCCATAAACATTGGTGACCAATTCATCTTCCCTGATTGATTTGAGTAATCTTCCATATGGGCTATAATATATCACATTGACAATTAATAATGCAATCAATACTATAAATGCTCCAATGAAGCCGAGGAATAATCTGTAATTCATCCAATCAAAAAATGCAATATTAATCAGAGTGGAATTATAGAAACCTGCAAGAGGTTGTGGAATATCAAGAATTCCAGGAGTTGTCAATTTATTTGAACCTGGTCTAGCTCTTAAAGATGGTTCTGTATTGAGAAATTGTCTGAATATCTCTCCAATTGTGATTGATACAATTGCAAAATAATCATCCTTCAATCGCAAGGTAGTCATTGCAATCAATCCTGAAAATATTGCAGCTCCCAAAATTCCCCATATAAATGCAAAGAAAATAGGCATACCTCTGACGGATAATAAGCCTGTGACAACAGCACCAACGGTTACCTGAGCAACTACACCGAAATTAACAATTCCAGTCAGACCATTTCCCACATTCAATGATAATGCGAGTAGAGTGTAGAATACTATGAATAGTAGTGCCTCAACCATAAATAGTGAATATGGCGTATCTTTCAGTATTATGAATGCTAATAGGAAATTGGTAACTGTTGCCAATAATTTAATGTTATTAACTGTTTTCTCTGTGTAGTTTTGATCATTTTGAATATAGATGTAGACTAATGCTATTGCATTCAGTATAATTGCTAATAAAGTATTTTTAATTGCAAATGTGAATAGAATCATTATGGCAAAAGAAATACTACTTGCAATTTTGTAGTCTATTCTTATAGGATCAAGTATTTTGTTTATTGATAATTTACTCATCTAGATCGCCTCCATACAATCCTTGTGGTTTGATCAATATTACTATAATCAATATCACAAATGGCAATACTCGCTGATATGCAATAAGGCCAGATCTATCCAATGGCCCTTCTAACCATGAAAGATATGATACCGACAGGTTCTGAGAGAATGCAATAATTACTGCTGCAACAACCGAACCCTTGAGTGAACCAATTCCTCCTAGAACTACCACTGCAAAAGCAGGTAGCAGATATATGAATCCAGAAGTTGGAAATATCGGGCTTGATAATCCAAAAAGAACGCCTGAGACTCCTGCAAGACCACCACCTATGAACCAGGTTATGTTAATCATTCTATCAGTTTTAATTCCAGATGATTCTGCAAGTGAAATATTATCAGAGGTGGCTCTTAATGCTTTGCCCATTTTGGTCTTTGCAAGTACATAGAAAAGAGCAATCACCATAAATATGGTAACAAGAATGGCAATCAGATACTCAACATTCAATCCATAAACTACTGAGGTTGAGAAATCAGCTCCACCAACTCTCACAGATTTAATTCGTATGTTTTTTGTCTCAACCCATCTGAAGTAAACAACTCCAGCACCAAAGAATACAGAGACCACATTCCTGATTATTATACCCCATCCTATTGAGCTGATCATCAGTGTCTCAGAGGAAGAGTTCAATTTTCTCAATGGTTTGAAAACCAATATATCTCCAAGTATGGCAACCAATCCTGCTGCTATAAATCCCAACACAATCACAATGAATATATCCATAAATACTGGATCTCTATAATCATTGATCATATTCCACATGATTGCAGTGTATGCACCAATGATAAAATATTCCGCATGAGCAAAATTAGCAAAATCCAATAGCTTGTAAGTCATTGATAATCCAAGTGAAATACAAAGATAGATAGCAGCTATGTAAAGAGATGCAAATATTAGTAAGGTTATATTGAAAGTAAGATTCTGTGATCTGAATCCGATAATCGTAATTACTAGTAGAAATACTAGTAATCCATAAAAAATGACACTTGCATCCTTTGTTTTGATAAAATCTTTGTATTTATCAATTATTCTGGAAATTGAACTTGGCATTTCAGTTTCAGTTTTATCCATACTTGAGTTTAAATCAAAGTTATTTTAATGATTTCGTATAAACAAAGGAATAGAGGTTCTCATTTTTTTTTATTTTAGTGATATACTACATTGAAGTATGTATAATTCAAGGTTTATCGGAATTACGAATTTCGAATATGATAAATGCATAGATAATTTGTAAAAACAATACATTATTCTGATAATTAGTATTAGTTTTCAGATAAATCAATTTATTTTATTATATTTTATATATTTTATTACATTTATGTTATCTCAATTATTGATATATCATTAATTTTTTTTCTTTCTAATTAATCCAAGGACTGCAATACCGACAAATAGGCTGAAAATTGGGAAAGGAAGAGCACCTTCATCTCCCTCAATATCTCCCACTACTGATCTTTTCTGTGTGAAACCTGTATCAAGGGTTAATGTACCATCGATCCATGTGCCCACCTCAACAAATCCTGTTGATTGCACTTCCATAATTAGATAAGCTGCTGTGGTGATATCACCATTGGCATCAAAAACTTTCTTTCCAGATCCACCATCATAGTTTAAGTTGTAGATCTCATCTCTTATTGCTGTACCATCTGTTGAATCAGCTGCGACTGCTGCAAGAGCACCGACCCATACTGCATCATAGGCTTCTCCAGTATAAATTCCTCCAGAATAACCTGCATCAGAATATGCTTTCTCAAAAGCTTTTGTTGCATCAGATTCTACTGATGTTGGTTTTGTAGCAACTAAATTGAGCATTGCATCTTTTGTACCTGCTGTCTCATCGAAAATTGCATTATCAGCAATACCATCACCACCAATAATAGATACATTCAGATTCTGATCTGCCATCTGAACAAATAATTTGGACCCATCAGTTGCATATGAAACATCAATGACAATGTCTGGATTTTGTGCTGCAATTTGATCTACTAATGCTGAAGCATCAAATGTAGCTGGATCATATGCTATTGTCTTGAGAACTGTACCTGAGAAAGCTGATTTGAATGCATCTGCAACTCCAATACCGTAGGCATTATCAAGGTTGATGATTACTGCTTTTGAAAAACCACCTCTTTCTGCCAGATCTGCCATTGCTCCACCCTGGAAACCATCAGATGGGGCTACTCTGAATAAGTAACCATCATCTGCAAATGTAGTTAGCTCTGGACTTGTTGAAGCATAGCTTATTAGTGGTACTTTCTCAGTTTTAGCAATTGCTGCTGCTGCTAGTGTATTAGAAGAACCTGCTGCACCTACAACATATGTGGCTCCATCTGTAACAGCTGAAGTCATTGCTGCGGTTGCACCTTCTGGTGTTGTCTTGGTATCATAAACTGTAAATGTCCATGTAGTACCTGGATAGGCTGCTTTTACTTCTTCAAAAGCAAGCTTTGCACCATTTACAAATCCTGGTGAGTATGCAGATAGATCACCTGTTTCAGGGGATAAAAATGCAATATTTACAGTTGCTCCTGTCAGTGCATCAGTTTTTACACCTGCACTTGCTAAAGGACTGGATAATATTAGACCAGTAGTAATTAGAACAAATAATATTTTATTAAATTTCATATTTTTTTCACCAAGCTAATTATTAGCTTAATATTATTTTTCCATAAAATAGAGATTATAAAAATATATACTGAAATAAATTTTATATGTTATTTTTAGATATATTTTTTTACGATTCATGTACATTTCGGACTAACAAATAACTATCTTTATAAAATTATGAAATAAATCGGACAATTAATATTATTAATGTACTAATATCGAATCATCATCATTTTTTTATTGAATTATCTACTATTCAAAATAGTAGTACAATTTGGAAATATTTCATATATCTTTAAGATCAATAATTTCTGGTAGATCTTTTATCTCCAATTTATCTGCAATTGCTAATATAGCTTTTTTCATCAGTTGATATTCAGTATCAATTGACTGCAAATGAGCTAGATAGTATTCTATGGCATTTATTCCAAAATCTGATCTTGATTTAATTTTTGAGTTGTTTTTTATCTGCTCTTTTATCCGTTTATCAAGATCATCTGATATCCTGAAAGATATCCTGTTATTCTTCACAGAGCTAATTTATCATTAATTCACTTAATGATTTCCAAATAAAATTATTTTTTTTATCTAAAAAAATATTTATTGCATGCTATTTTATATCAATTCATCAATTATCTTATCCAGTTTTATCTCTATTTTACCTGTTTCTAGCAGATAAATCAGATCTTCTCTGGTTTTATCATTCTTTATATAATCAATCAATTCTCCAGCTGTGAGTGCATGATTTATATTTTCAAGCATATTTATCTGTGCGTCTGTCAAATCGCCAAATATATCCTCTTTCACCAATCGTAACCATTCATCGATATTTTCCATTATATCTAGTCTTGAGATAGTATTCTCTACTAATCCTTGTTTCAGATTTGATTTGTATTCTGATATACTTGGAAGAATTTTAATTCTAAGATTGGAGGATGCTTTTTTTAACCCTCTGAATTCGAAAGTTCTTAATTTATCAAATAATTCATCTGAAATATTAACCCATTCATTCAGTAGGAATTCAGTTCTTTTCTTACAATATTTTATATCAATCTCAATAATTTCAATACCCTCCTCAATTCTCTGCAAAAACAGGTTAATATCATTGTCATCAATAGCCATTTTGATTTCTTTGCTTGGTATTTCCATGAATTGTAGGCCAAGATCTCTGTATTTGAGATCCAATTTATCCTCATTCCAGATGGTTTTCTCAATAAACCTCTCCTCTTTTTTCTCATATTCAACCCTTGCAATATTGAATATCTCCTCTTTCCTGATAATTTTTTTAATTGTGCTGATAATTAGATCCCTCATACTTTTGATTTTATCATCAATAGAACTATGTTCTAATTTCAGCAGATATTCAATTAATTTGTGGCTGAATGATAATTTCTGCGGTGCATTTAGATCTGCAAGAAATGAGAAGGACATAATGAATAATCAGATAATCAATTTAATTAGATGATGATTTTGATATGCATGAATGAATAAAAATATATTAATTATAGATGTAAAATATCCATTTATTTATCAAGTACTCACTTTGAGAGGATAATAGTGCAAGAGAAAATATTGCCAATTGTTTCTGGAGGGATTGATTCAACTACCATGCTATTCTTCCTGGCCTCTAACAACTATCGAATTGTGGAGGTATTATCATTCAATTATGCACAAAAACATAAAATTGAGACTGAAAGAGCAAAATTAATAATTGATTATTTTGCAAAGGTACACTATAAAATAGATCACCAAATTGTAGATATAGGTAACATCGGCAAAATTATCGCTCATGGCGCATTGACAGGCAATGCAGATTTGCCAAAAAAAATGTATGATACCGAATCTCAGAAAATAACTGTGGTACCAAATAGAAATATGATCTTCTTATCAATTGCAGCGGGTAGGGCAATCACAATCGGAGCATCAAATATTGGTTATGCAGCACATGCTAGTGATTATTCAGTATATCCAGATTGTAGACCTGAATTCATAGAAACTCTTGATAAAGCATTATTATTGGGCAATCTATGGGACCCTGTACATCTAGTTGCACCATTCAAACATCTTAGCAAAACAGAGATCGTAAAACTAGGGCTTGAAATTGGAGCTCCTTTGGAATTGACCTGGTCCTGTTATTCAAATTCTTCTCGTCCCTGTCTTGAATGTGGCACCTGTCTTGAAAGAACTGAGGCATTTATGAACAACAATATTTCAGATCCTGCATTATCTGAAGATGAATGGCAACAAGCTATAATCTCTATGGATGATAAAAGATCAATGTCCATTAAATAAAATGATGGATATTATTAAATCACAAATAAGTCCCTTAGACAAATATCAGTAACTTTATTTTATTTATGTCACAAGTACAAGGATGTTCTTTAACATAATGAAATATTAACTAACATTTTTTATTTACACTTTCTTCAAGTGGTTTATTTTTGCCTATTAAACTTTAAGCAGAAGTTGATTTTATAGTGCTATTTTATTACTGCTTGGATAATAATTTTAATCCTATTCTTTTTTTATCAATATCAAGTGATATGATCCTCACAGACACAATGTCACCTCTAGAAATATATTCATGAATATTCGAAACAAATTGCTCACTCAGATTTGATATGTGAATCAGTCCATTCTCTTTGATACCAAGATCCACAAAAGCACCAAAATTTGTGACATTAAGTACTTCTCCTGTGATAATATCTTCTAATTTTATTTCCTCAATTGTTTCATATTTATTAGCAATTTTTATGATCTTCCTAGTACCTCTTGGATCATTTCCAAATAAAATCAACTCTGAGATTATATCACTGAATAATATATCATCAATATCATATTTATTTAATATATTTTTCAGTAATTTCTTGCGTTCCACCTCTTTTAGATCATTCCAACTAGTATCTGTGTGTTTCAGAGATATGATTATATCCTCTGCAATTTTATAATGATCTGGATGAATGAGTGTACTATCGAGTAAATTATCTGAGGAGGGTAATCGTAGAAAACCAGCACACATCTCAAAAGTAGCATCTCCCAATCGTTTGACTTTTTTCAGAGACTTTAGATTTTTAAATCCATTTTTTTCTCTATACTCAACAATATTCTTGGCAATCGCAGGAGTAATACCACTAACATGTTCCAAAGCTTCCTTGGATGCAGTATCTAGATTTATACCTACATTATTAATTGCCTTACTTACCACAAATCAAGAGATTCCTCAAGCATTTTCTGATCAACCTCGTGTTGATATTGGCCTACACCCAGTGATTGAGGTCTTATCTTGACAAATTCAGCCAATGGATCAAGTACCCTTCTTGCAATAGATATGGCACCCCTTATCTCTACTTTGATATTGGGAAATTCCTCTCTTGCTATTTTACTAGCAGAGTATACACTTGCCCCATCCTCTGATACCAGTATAATCTCCATATTTTTTAATTTCAGATTATCGATGAATTTCTTTGTTTCCTTACTTGCAGTTCCATTACCAATTGCGATAAAACTTACATTATATTTTTTAATTAATTTTCTAATTATTTTTTCAGAACCTGTAATATCTTCTCTTGGTGGTGTAGGATCAATAGTTGCATGATCCAACAAATCTCCCGTATTATTGATCACAGCAACTTTACAAGCTGATCTGTATCCTGGATCAATTCCAAGGACTACCTGAGGCTCAATTGGGGATTGTAATAACAGTTTCTCAAGATTTATCTTAAACACAGATATTGCCATCTCATCTGCTTTTAATTTCAGTAAATTTCTCACGTTGGTGGTGGCTCTTGGTATAAGTAATCTCTTACTTCCATCCTCCAATGCATTCTCAACATACTCTCTGTACTTTCGTGGAGATTTCACCTCTTTCAATAACAGCTTATTCAATCTATTTTTATCAATATTGAATGAAACACTTATCTCTTTATTATTTTCCATTCTGAATAAATTATGTATCTGATGTGATTTCAGAGAATCAATTCTTACACTGTCTAAATTCTCTATATTTGAATTCTCAGTATCAATTATTTTCACTTTTATCTGCTCTTTCATTATTTGATCCACTGCAATACTTTTCATCACCGGTTGATTGATCAACTCCTCTGATACAATATCCAGAGCTTTTGTTATCTGTTCTTGCTCATCTCCCTGCCCATCCACCATGCAATCCTCAAGTCTACTGTTATCCCTTCCAAGAATACAATCAGATAGTTTCTGAAATCCAAGCTCTCTTGCAACAGATGCCTTGTTTTTTCTTTTACTTTTGAATGGTTGCATTATGATATCAATGTCTGCAACAGTATCGCATTCACTGATCAACTTGGAATAATGATCATTCAATTTTCCAAGCTCCTGTAACTTTTCCAATGATTTTGCTTTTAGCTCGTCTAATTTTCTTAGTTGCTTCAATCTTTTTTGTAATACAAATAATTTCTCATCATCTAATTCTCTAGTCTGATCTTTTCTGTATCTAGCTATGAAGTGCAGTGAACTACCATCATCAAGGAGTCTGATCGCCTGTGTAATTCCTGCTTCTGAATGCTTCAATTCTTTTGCCAGTATTGCAGAGATACTTGTCATGATTCGTATATTATTGTATACATGATAAATTATGAGGTATATTATCGTAAATTATGAGGTATATCACCATAAATTATAAGGTATATTATCGTAAATTATAAGATAGATATAGTATCGTAAATTATGAGAGTGGTTAAATTACTCTAATAGAATCAAAATAGCAATATTTTATAACAAGATATTACATGGTTGTTTTAACATAAAATCAAAATTCATTCAATTTACAGGGAAAAAAGATTAATTATTATTATTATTACCTATTAAATTATAAATCCAATTGTAAATTGAAAAAATGAGTACAATGTCCGAAAACAAAGCAAAGAATTTTGGCCCTTTATTTATTGCAAGTGCAGCTCTTTTATGGACAACTGATGTGTTTGTGAGAAGTAACCTTGAAGGCTTGCTCACTTCAGTACAAATTACATTACTTGACCATATAATAATTATAATCGTTATCTCTCCATTTGTAATAAAATACCTTCCAGATCTGAAAAATTTTACTGCTAAAGAGTGGTTTGCACTTTTATGGATTGGTATCGGTGGATCTGCATTAGCAACAATCTTCCTAACAGAGGGCTTTTTCACAGGAGATTATCCTTTTCAGTATGTTGGTGTGGTGATCCTATTACAACAATCTCAACCAATTATTGCAATAGGAATGGCACATATACTGTTGAAGGAGAAATTACCCAGGCATTACTATCTACTATCATTTTTGTCTTTAATTGGTGTGGGGATGATTATATCTCCTAATTTACAAAATGGTGGTATTTTAGGCTTGACTGAGAATAAAGGTTTGATTGCAGCATCTTTTGGATTACTTGCAGCTATTCTCTGGGGTAGCTCAACAGTATTTGGAAGATATATACTGGAACATGGTGATCAGAAAAGAGAGTATCGCCAAATGACAACATATAGATTTCTGATTGCAACAATATTTCTTATTATTTTCACACCAATATATACAAAATCGGGTGGATTTCCAACTTTGGAGGGTATATTCACCACACAAGTGATATTATCAATTCTTTATATGGCTCTGATAGTTGGATTATTCTCTCTAGTACTATATTATTATGGATTAAAAACCACACATGCAAGTATTTCAGCTATTTTTGAGCTTGCATATCCACTGTCGTATTTTGTTTTTGTACCATTGATATTGCCAATTATTAGACCTGATGCATGGAACGTTCCTCCACAGTTGATCCAGTATATTGGGGGAGCTATACTTCTATTCTCAACCACTGCTATCTCCTATACCTATGGTAAAATAAATATGGTTGATACTGTAAATAAAACATAATTTTGAGCTTTATTTATCTGTACAATAAATAAAATAACATATCATAATATACCTTCTCAAGCTAATAGATTTTTAAGTGAACCATTGTATTATTGCTTTATGAAGAAAAACTTAGATGTAATTTTCTCAAGATTGGGTATTACAGACCAATCAAAGGACATTTATTCAAGAAAGAATACAATGTTCGAGGGACAAGCTCTACTCAGTCTTGATCTCAGTGGTCTATCCATGCAGAACTTACCTCTGGGTATTTTCGATGAATTTGAGGAATTGATCTATCTTGATCTCAGTAACAACAATTTTAGAAGACTAGATAGTGGTCTATTTGATTATCAGGTGAATCTGACATATCTGAACTTGAGCTCTAATAAATTGAGATCAATTCCAGATGATCTGTTTTTGGAATTACATAATTTGAAAGCATTATCATTGAAAGAGAATAAGATAAGGATTTTGGATGATGGCACATTCTCAAATAATAAATTATTAGAATCGCTAGATCTATCTGATAATCTATTGGAAAAATTACCTGATGAACTGAATGAACTAGATGAACTAGAGATACTTAATCTGAAAAATAATAAATTATAAGTGAATTAATGTAATTATTACACTCAGAATTAAATAATACGCGGGAAAATAATATAAACTGATACATCTATTAATATTTATGAATTCAGAACTGATAACAGATTCTCAAGATGAAAAAATAGAGATTGAATTTAGAATTTATGGTATTCTTACTTTCATACTAGTTCCTCTATACCTATATGGTGCACTTGTAAGTGGCTCATTTTTCATTTTCCCAATTATCGGATTTTTACTGGAGTATTTTGATAATAAATTCACTCGTTTTGTGAAGAAATTCATCCTGTATATTGTGATTATCCTATTTGGAATGAAAATAAAGGAAAAAGATACCAAATTTTTCCGTTTCTGGTGGTTCTTCACTATTGGCCATATTCTAAGTGTAATGATAACATTCGCACTAATATTCACAAGTTTTACAATAATTCCATTGCTTCTGGTGTTGATTTACTGGAAAAGATTTCTAAGGTTTATGATTAATATTTTATTCTTACCCAAATCTCAGTATATCTGGAGCAAAACCAAGAAGGAAAGAGAACTTATAATACAAAAATACAAGCTGATGAGTGATAAAGATAAAGAGTATCTACTATTTGACAGGCCAACGAAATTCACCCATATTTTTGCATTTATACTGATACTAGCATCTCCTGTCTTGATTGCATTTCTGATGGCACCTGTGGGTATACTTGTATCCATAACTCAGAATAGAACTGGTGAACTATTGGGCAGTATTGTAAATATAGAATTTGCATTATCATTCATGGGTTATGGCTTGATAGCAATTATTCCATACCTGCTTCTAAATATCCCTATCAAAGGCTATAAGATCACGCAGATAGTCACAACCAAAATATCAACTTTTATCACTAAAACTGTTGCATCAACAGGCTTGAATGCAATACCATATTTTGCTGGGGAGTACTACCTTGAACTTGAGAGCGAGGTAGTCGACATGTCATCCACAACTGGATTGTTCGAGATATTTAAACGAGGTAGATTATTCTCAATTATAATCACTCCATTGGCTATCATGAGTATAATACTTAGCAGAATTATAAATCAGATAGATGCTAACGCAATTCAAGATTCTCTCACAATGAAAGAATTCTTCTTATTATTCAGCAATGAGGTGGTAAAGAATCCATTGATAATCTTCTCACTTTATATAATAATTCCAATCGCCATATCTATAATATTACCGCTGATCTGGTCCTTGAATGATGCAGAGATAAAAAGATCAACATGGCGTCATATGAATTCTGATTTCAAGACTGAGATCTCTAATGTAGAGGATTTTGGTACCTCTATAGACAGGATATTCAAGATAATTATCGGCATATCTGCAATAACTAATTTATCATCCTCTATCTCAGTTCTTACTGGTATCACAAATTCTGCAATTGCATGGCTATTCACTTCTGTAATACTGATCTCATTGGGTGTGATGGTTATTCCAGGTACGCTTACCATGGCGTACTTGTATTTTGCAAGTGGTGATCATGTCAATGGTGTGAATCATATTCGTTATAATTTATCTAAAGAGGATGAAATTGCGGTTGGTACTGTCTCACGTGATTATAGTAGATTGAGAAAACTATCTGTGCCACCATATCTAGACGTTATCGATGGCAATTCTTTGATAGACGATCAAATCATTTCAGAAGTTTCATTGGAAGGTGGAGCATTGGAGGATGGAGAGCAAATTTATAGTTCAGAGATCTCCGATGATGTCTCAGAAGAAAGAGATAATATGAACTTATAAAGATAATATAAACTTATAAATAACTATAATGATTTCACAATATTGACACAAGAGTGAGATATTAATATGAAATATCTGTATCATAGATGGCATTCTTCAACCTATTGAATACAAGATTAATCTGATTCCCTGCATCTCTCTCTAACATGCCTGCAACTTTCGCCAACCCCTCAAAAGTATTTCTAGTAGTATCCTCAAATTTTTTACGTATAATAAATCTAATTGCATCTGAGAAGGTTACTATTGATGGATCATCATATTGGAAATCATAATCAGATGTGAAATTCAAGGCAATCAACCATTCATTAGTCTCTCTGATTGCAGAGAAACCATTTATTTTCACCAGGTTCTCTATGATACTGGTCTTGGAGAATTTGGTAAGTTTCAATCTGCCAAAGTTCAAGTAAAGATTGCCATGCTGAGTGCTGACAATTCCATCACTGTCAATAAAAAATTCATCTATCTGATCAACTAGAACTGAAAGGTTATTGTATAATTTATTTGATACTATCTCGCCATTATTTTTCAGCACTCTCTCAAATTCTTTGCGAGTTTTAACACCAACAAGCACCTTTTTAATTGCCTTTGATCTCTTACCTGAGATTAATTCATTATAACTTGCCTCAAATACGGATGGAGGTGGATTATTATAAAGAGAAAGAGTAATTGATAGAATTAATTGATTGATATCCTCTGTTTCTATTCCTTCTGCTGATTCGATGAATTGTGTTAGTTTAGGTAGTACATGTTTCATTCTTGGTAGAAAATCCTCTCCAGAATAATTGTATTTCAGAATATCATTGCCTATTGGCTGTATTAATAATTTAATATGGCTACTCTTACTGGTAAGTGTTTTCTCTATTTCTCTGTACAGTTTATCAAATCGTTTATTCAACTCTTCATCCACTTTTGTCAGATCTTTTTGTAATTGACGAATGATCTTTTCCAATTTTTTATCTGCTTTTTTAGGTATCTCTCCAATGTTCAATGCCTCTTTCTTCATCACATTGAATTCATCAGTTAATACCTGAATTCTACTGCTTGCAAGTTCTGCAATATCAATCAGTATATCAACAATATGATCTCCAAGATCAATTGTTCTCAGATACGAATATGTCGGTGGAGATAGGTCCAGAGTACCGAGATGTTTCAATGATAATCCTTTCTCAATTTTGGATAACAGATCTTTGAGTAATTTTTCTACTTGTGCTCTCCATTTACGATATTCTTTCACTATTGTTTGATTATATCTTCGTAGTACTGCAAATAAACATGCATTGATAAGTGATTTTGGATCTCTCATGTATTTGATGAAATAATCAAGATTTATCTCATTGAATGGTAGAATGGTATCATCTTCCAAGACAATTGATCCTGCAACCTCCATAAATTTGTATATTGAAATCTCTTTTTTGGAAGAATTTACAAATGAATTATTTTTTGCATTGTATTTGTATACTTCATTATTATATGTGAATTTAGTCTTGTTCTCTATAATATTAGACATAATAAAATCATCATAAGAAGGAGTTGTTAGATTTGTCGAGTATACCTGCTCTCCTAGTATTTTCAAAAATCCAAACAGAGTTGATGCTATTTTAATTGATTTACCCCTCTGATTATACAGATCTACCAGGTTCTCAAGTACATACCCAATTTTATTATCCACAACGAAGAAATTATCAGTAACTATTTTGGTCAATGAGGATACTATGCCAAAACCTGCTGCATTGGATAACAACACTGCCTCTTCAATTGAATTCACCTGTAGATTGGTAATTGTCTTGCTCTTGACAAATCTGGATAATTCCCGGCTCCAGGTCTGCTCGATCCCCTCAAGGTTCTTAATATCCTTACTAAGCTCCTTGCTTGACAGAAAACTCTGTGTAAATGCTATCAGCATATCCATTGCAGTCTGAGATAGGGATACATCACCCATTCCCTCGATAAAGCCATCGTAGAATGCCTTGATGAATTGTTTACCATCTTCGGGTACTTTATCACGAATGCCCTTATAAATGAATGTTCCTGCATTCTCTACTTTGAGATCTGGTAATAATTCATTGAATTTGGATGTGATCAGATTGACCTTTGGCATATTTAATATCTGAATCGGATCATTTTTAATTACCTTGACATATGCTCTTCTCACAAATTCCCTCTGTAATTGTCTCTCCACTTTATGTAGATCAACTACAGATATTTTCTTAAGGAATTTATCTACTTTACCTCCCATTTCCTTACGTAATAATTGATTGATAAGGTCTGTTGTTTTGAATGAGATACCTTTCAGTTTATCATTAATCATATTCAGAACTACTTTCTGTTCTGCTCTTGGATTTTTGGAATACATCAGTAGATCAGGCTTCTGATTAGCCAGTGAGAATACCACAAAATCAGCGATCCCATCTGTTAATTTCTCAAGTAGATGTTCTTTCAGTACACCCTGATCAGTCCATAGATCATCATTTTTCTCCCAACCATCACCTAGCATCTCCTCAATAATATCCAACAAAGCTTCATTATTGGCAAATACTTCCTTGATATTACGTTTGTAGCCCTCTGATAATTGCCTGGATTTAGTATCAAGATTTCTTTCAGTCCTTAAAATCGTACATGCATTAAGATACGCCTGAATTAGTATTGAACGTGGCAATCTTGCACCTGAATTCACAAGGTCTGTAATCTCACCAAATTGTGTCAGCTGTTTTCCAAGATTTATTACAAGATCAGTGATTAGATCTACAAATTTAGCATCTACTACCTTACCTTTGTCTGTTGAAACAATATAAGACATGATGAGATTTATAGAATTTTTCTGATCAATAGCCACAGAGAAGGTACCATAAGCTGAATTCTCAACACTACCCGTCATAAACTGGCTATTGCCAGAACCACTGGCTTCTATTGAGATGATGTCTTTTAATGCCATCAAAGTACTTGCAATTAGTTTTGGATCTGTTGATGAAGATAATCCTCCAAGTTCGCTTATAGTAAGGCCGAATCCTGATTGTACTGAAATCCAAGTGTAATTATCTGCCATTGTTTTTCGTCCGATATAGTCATTTATACATTTTTTAATAAAAGATTATCCCTATTATTAAAGAAAATTGTCAAGAAAGGTGGAGTTACGATTTAGAATTATCAATATCATAATATTGAATTATTTTTCAAAATAAATTATATTTGAATAAAATTGCAAAAATAATTATTTCCATGATAAATTGTTTTATTTTGGTAAAATTAAGATATTAAAATATAGTATGGTGTACATACACAATACATCTTAAATAAATGAAAAATATGCACTGATTTATGAAAGACCCTTCATCAAACAGAAGAGAGTTGATGTTTCTTTATCTATCCACTTTCTTGCTAAGATCTGGTTTTGGTGGTGTTATACTGATATTCGATTGGATACTGGTATGGGCTATTGAGCATGCACTGGGTGTTGAGAACACTGCAAGTGTTGAGGCTATTTTAATAATTAGCTTTTCTGCAATCACATATTATTTTGCAGAAATTGGATTAACAGGATATTATGGTAATAAATCTGATAAGCTTGGTGTGAAACCCGTACTTGTCTACGCAACAGTTGGTGGTGCAGTTACTATGTTATTGTATGCACCCGCACCATTTATATTCTCTGGTGTCAAGAATGCAGTTGCAGGTCTATACTTGCTGGCAGTTTATCTTGGGGTGATACATTTTGTGCATGGAATTTTTGCATCTGCCAAGGTTGCACCCACATTGGGTATGATTAACAAGTACTCAACAGATGAGAATCGTGCACTACATATGAGTTTCTATGATAATGCAATTCTTTATGGCCGTGCATTTGGTATTTTACTTGGTGGTGTGCTGTGGATCTCTTTTGGTGTGGATGCAGCCGATACAATAGAGGCACAGAGTAGATTAATCTCACTGACTTTTCCTGTACTTGCATTTGTTCTGTTTATTGCAGTACTGCTTGTTAAATACGGACTTCATGATATTGAGACTGAGTTGAAAGAGGAGAAATTCTCAATCAAAGAGGATATATCAATGGCAGCCCGAGTAATGTTTGATGAGAAAAGAAGGCCTTTGTTACTCCCCTGGATATCAATTGCTGCATTGATTGGATCAGCATCTCTTTGGGGACCAACTGTTTCTTTCATAGTATCTCCATCTGGATCTGTTCATAGAGGTTTTGATGCACTTCTCCCATTATTGATTGTTCTGATTGGTCTGGCACTACCAGCACCTCTTTGGGGAATATTTGCAGATAGAAGAGGAAAGAAAACAACTCTGAAGGTTGGTCTTTTTGGATTGCCAATTGCAGGTATTCTTGGACTGGTACTGGGTTATCCATTCTTCAAAGATGATATATCAATCTCCAATATTTATCTGCTGTTATCACTGTTGCCTGCTGCATTTATGTTCTCTGCAATGATACCTGTGTTGATGGGAATTTTAGGTGATACAGCTGAGGATCAGCATGATGGCAAAGTTATGTCTGGTTATCACTTTGTAATTGCCACAGGTGAGATATTTGGTATATTTGTAGGAGGCCTTGTCATTGGTCTTTTCAGTATTTTACAATCTTTCACAGGTTGGTTTGGAACTGGGAAAGAGGGTAATGGTATCGCAATTCTTATTGGATTTGTCATATTTGAGTTGATGCTGGTATCAGGTATGATAATCGGTATACTCCGGTTACCAGATGAATTCACCAAAGAGAATTGAATATTATAACTGAATATTTGACTGTTATCAGCAGAAAGCAAAATATGATATAAAATCATCCATATGATCTGAATTCCCAATATTTTAATAGTTGATCCTCCAATATATTGTATGTACATAAGTATTGGTCAAGTGTAAAAATTAGCAGGTGTCAGTGTCTCAACGCTGAGAAGATGGGATGTTGAAAATTATTTAAC
>JAJRQD010000083.1 GCA_024280435.1 archaeon
CCATGTACAAAAACAATAAACTAATATTTTACATGAGTATCTATTTTATAACTTTATTCTTGTAAATATGATATAAAAGATAATGAAATCCTAACAGAGGTTTTATCATCAGCAATTATTTTACTTCCTATGGCTTCCGTAAATATCATAATAAATGATTAACAATGTGATAATTATGATGGTCAATCGATTTCTGATTATAAACTTATTTCACATTTTCAAGATCTATACTATATAATCTTCCGACTATAAAGCTGTTTTAACCCTTTATATTGCACAGAGAACTGTGTGGCATGATGATAAAAGGTTCTTAATAATTTTTTTCCATTATATTCAATGAAGGAACCTCTATGGGTGATAGTAAAATGAAATTGGCTTCTTGATACAAAACTGCAAGAAGTCTAGTATTAAATAATGATCAATATTTTAGATAAAATTAGAAAAAATAAAATATGTATACCTCATAAAATAAAACATGTATTTTGGTTGGGAAGGGGAGTTACAAACTTTTGTAAATTTACCCAAAGATGAAATTATTGATCAATTAACAATTAAGTATCCTGATTATAATAATAGTCAATTAACCTCTTGGAAAGAAACAATTGACTATTTACATAGCGCTTTTAAAAATGTGGACCCTAATTTATTAAATCATTGGCAAATAATTTTTGAATACCAAATTCCTGGGGAAGGTGGAAGAAGACCTGATTTAATTTTTTTATCTGCAACACATGTATTAATTATTGAGATAAAAAATAAAAAATCATTTACTTCATCTGACTTTGAACAAATTAGAGGATATACCCGTGATATCTATCATTATCACTATCAGAGTAGGTGTAAAAAAGTAAATGGATTATTATTGTTATTGCAAGGAGATAATAAAATAAAAATAAAAAAGAATATTAAGATTATTTCTCAAAAAACAGACTTAATTTCAACATTAAAAGAATATAGTGATATTGAAACCTCAGTTCCAGTCGACGTAAATTCTTGGATGCAATCGAGATATGAACCTATTCCATCTTTGATAATAGCGGCAAAACAAATATTCACTGATAATTTAAATACTTTTGAGCGAATAAGAAATGCTGGAATTCCAAAAGTAATTGATTTATTGAAAAAATTGGCGATTGAATCTAAAAATAATAAACAACATACTTTAATTCTAATATCAGGAGTTCCAGGATCTGGAAAAACCCTTGTAGGCCTACAATTTGTCCATGAATATTCACAACTTATTAGTGAAAATAGAGCTGTTTATTTATCTGGAAATGGGCCATTAATTACTGTATTAAGATATATTTTAGGTGATCAAAGTAAGGTATTTATTAGAAGTTTATATAATTATAAACACTATTATGCACAATCAAATAGAAATAATTTTGAGGAACATGTAATTGTTTTTGATGAAGCGCAAAGAGCATGGGACAAAAATCAAATGTATAAAAGTACAAATAGACCTAGCAGATTTGATAATATTATTGATAAATCAGAACCTGAAATGTTAATTTCACTAGCAGAAGAAAATGATTGGGGTATGATTGTAGGTTTAATTGGAGATGGTCAGGAAATACATACTGGAGAAGAGGGTGGTATTGAATTATGGTATGATGCAATTAGCAAATCAAATAAAAAATGGGATGTATTTTCTGCTAAAAAACTAATAGATGGTTTTTCTAATTGTAATAAAACAAGTGATGAAATACTTGTATTAGATAAATCCCTAAGAACTCATTATTTAGATAACTATCATAAATGGATTAAGTATTTATTAAATGGTGATTCATCAAATGCAAATCGTGAAGCATGTGAGCTAAAGGATAAAAATTTTTATCTATATATAACCAAAAATGTTGATGATGCAAAGAAATTTATGATCGATAGATATAACGATGATGGAAAAATATATGATAATAAAACATATTATGAGAAAACATTTGGTATGTTAATTTCCTCTTTAGCAAAAAATTATCGGAAATACAATATACATCCATCAGATATAATGAAACAATCAGAATCAGCAGATAGACAAAAATTTGGCCAATGGTATTATAAAAAATCAAATAGAAATAATACATATTGTCGAACTTTTAATAGAGTAATGAGTGAATTTGGAAGTCAAGGATTAGAAACAGATGCAGTTATACTTTGTTGGGGGGATGATTATTACTGGGATAATAGTGAAAATAAGTGGAAGTTAGGTAAGATCAGAAAAAATAAAAATGTAAAAGATGTTTATAAGTTAAGATTAAACTCGTATCGTGTTTTATTATCTCGTGCAAGAGATGGTATTGTTGTTGTATGTAAAGATCTTGATGATACATACGATTATTTGATGGAATGTGGCTTTGAAGAATTGAAAGTGCCAATTAACAGTTTACCTTAACATTCTCTCAATAACAGGTATATCTAGCAGTGCAAATTCAAATTTATCAAGTTCATCCCGATTTATCCATCTGAAATCATTCCCAGAATGCAGTGTCAGATCTCTGGATCTCACCTTGCAGTTGTACACTATCATAATTGCA
>JAJRQD010000084.1 GCA_024280435.1 archaeon
ACCGACCATATGACATTTCACAGAGGTCAATTCCTAACTGCACTGAAACATCTTGGTAAACCAGGTATAAGTTCAGACCTGTATTATTTTATGCTTGAGAAATATAATAAATAGTTAGATAGTGCATTGTGATTTTTTTTTGCAAAATAACATTAATCTATGTCAAAAATTTAGTGTATACGATAATTACACCTACAATTGCCACAACAACTTTGAATATCGGGGATGCAAATAGGTTTCCAATTACACTACCAACCTGAGAAGATGGTGATAGTATCCCTGAATCAGTCTCTGAAAACTCCTCTGCTACCTCTGTTACCTCTCCACCACCATTGATATTAGTAACAATCTTATTGATATGCACATCAAAGTACAGGGTTTTCCCATATAAATCATGACTAGGATCGGTGTATCCCTTATCGGGAGATACAATAATCTCCTTATCCTGTCCGACCTTCATTCCCAGCAACCCCTCATAGAAACCCTGTATCAGACGATCAGAAGACACCACAGTCACAAATCCCGGGCCATTCTGTTGTACATCACCATCATATGAAAGTACATAATCCATATTAACCTCATCTCCAGTCTCTATACCGTCTTTTGTAGTATAGGCAGATGATTGTATCAGGATGAACAGTAATATTATTACAAATTGTAATTTTACTAATTTTCTCATTATTTCAATTATACAAATATACCATTAATACTTATCGTTTGGTCAACTATACCTTGCTTCGAGTATATTCTAGAAGGATCATGTAGGGTTCATTTTTGCAGGATGATAAAAATTAATTTTAGATATTAGATCAAAGTTTCTCCCAGGTGATCTCACTGTATTTTGCATCCTCTGCATTTATGAAATGCAATAGACCCTCAAATGCAAGATCAAATGGTATAGTCTTGCATAGTTTATTAGTGACAGATTGCCCTGTGTATATCCAGACCTCTGATTGCTTATCACTCACTGCATGATTTACAGATCCATATTCATACTTATCATTATGGTTCTCAGGTGGTAATGCATTTACCCATGCAATATCCAATTCAGTAGGAGCTAAAAGGCCATTTCTCTCCATAATATTTGTTTCCTCATCTAGTGTCAATAAATCACGTTGTATCACATTGTTAATTGTGTATTGCCATGCATCATCTGGAGATACCACATCATAACTGGCCCATATCTGCCATATCTTTAGATTGCGATTTGATCGGAGATCATAAATCAGATGTTTAAGAACTTCTACTGATTGTACACTGCTATTATCTATCTGTACGGTTTCTTTTTCTAGAGGGCCATCATTTATTTTGTATTCAATGATGACTGTGAACTTAACCATGCATATATTAAGGATTTATTATATATAAAATACGCTATCGTCTGTATTCAACTGATATTATATTAAATAACTCTGTTATCTTTCAATTGATCCATAAAGTTGATGATTTCTTGATTTTCAGGTGTGAATTTTAGAATTCGTTCCAAACAATAAATTGCATGTCTAGGCATCTGTGCACGCTCAAATATTATCGCCTTGAGATACCATACCATAGAAAGCTCTGAATTTTCCAAGAGCACCAGATCTAGTATTAAAATTGCCTCTGAGAATTTACCATTATCCAGTAATTGTTTTACCAGTTCAACTGCCTCTTCAGGTGATAAATTAGGCTTTTTCAACAGATTATTGATCACCTCTGTTGCACTGGCATGATAGCTCATTGCAATAGCCATATTTGGATCCAATTGTAACATTCTCTCAGATAACTCTAGTACCTCTTGTGGTATACCAATTGCAGATGCAATCAATATCTTACCTGCATAAGATCTATGGTCCATACTATTAATAGCGATCATCTGATCATATACCCTCTCAGCCCGGCTAAATTCGTGTAGTTTATCAAATGCATACCCTTTGAGAGTAAGTACATCCATATTATTAGCATCAATTAGTAATATTCGGTCAATAATCGTAAGGGCATCAGTAAATTTGTCCTCTGTTAGTAAAGTTTTTGCCTTGATAAGCATTAATTCCATATTATCAGGATCTCTTTCCAGTAATTCATCAAATAATTCGTTATTATCCGCACCACTGATTTTCTTATCTACAATCTCAATTGCCTGTTTTGCAGATTCATTATCAGGTTCCATCATTAACATCTCATTTGCAACTGATTTTATACCATCAAAGTCCTCCAAACCTGCAAGTGCCAGTAATTTACCATTGTATGCATCCATATTTTTTGAATCAAATGATATAACCTTATCAAAACAATACAGTGCATTTTTGAATTGTAGGAACTCATTGTGCAGATTTGCCTTTCTCATCCAGATAATATCGTTCATTGGATGATATTTTAGACAATCAGCAAGACATTGTATCGCCTCCTCATTTCTCTTCATACGAAGCAGTATATCAGCCTTGGTAGCCCATATACTTGGATCAGAAGTGTATATTGCAAGAAGATCAGATATCTCAGCCAATGCTTCGGGGTATTTTTGCATATTATTCAAAGATAATGCAATTACTAATTGTGCACCATAATTCCCTGGATCATATTTCAGTGTTTGACGTGCATTGTCAATAGCCATATCAAATTCACCTGTATCAAGATATGACATTGATTTTAGATAATATGCCAATGATAATTCATGATTGATGTCTAATGCTTTATCAGCACATTCAATTGCATCTTTGTACTGTCCTCTGGCACGGTGTCCAATACCAATACCATACCATGCTTCTGCACTTCCAGGAGTTATGGAGATAAGTTTTTTAAGATCATTCATCCCCTCATCGGTTGAATTTATCTGAAGTAATAGAAGACCTCGCATCATCAAAGCCTCTGTGTTCTGAGGATAGTTCACCAGTAGTTTATTTAGTATCTCTATACCTTTATCAATATCACCAATATGATCTAGTAATAAACTTGCATATGATAATAGTATATTTGCAACTGGTTTTTCTGCAATTGAAATTTCATAATATTTTATGGCATTTTCATAATCCTTGAGGATAGCATAATTCTCGGCAAGTAGGTTGATTGCATTTAGATCTTTATTAATATCCACTATCGATTTCAGTAATTCATTTGCTTCCTGATATTTCTGATTTATTATCAACAAACTAGATTTCATGAAAATCGCATCAATCTGTTTTGGATCCATCTCGATGACAATATCAATGCATTCATTGGCAGCATCAAACATCTGATTATTCATGTAATCTTTTGCTTTTTGCAACCATTCTTGCGTTTGATCCATATTTCAATGAAAAAATGAGATTATTTAATTGGTTTGGTTGGCATTATCAGGTAAATTTAGATAATCCAAATTGATAACAAATATTGTAACCAGTCTAAATAGATTAGTTGAATTGTTCACATATATTTAATTTGTAAATTTGATCAAGTGTTTTCCATATTTCTTCATTATAAGTCTATATTTTTGATATAATAATCAGGTTCATCATTAATAATAATCTTAATGATATTATGAAGTATTCCGTTATTTATTAACAATTATTATTTATCATTATGTTAAAATATATTTTAGTTAGATATTTTTAAATATATAATTATGTATGATAAATTAAGTAATATTTGAAATACTTATATAAAATGATATGAAAAGTAAAATCATGTATGCCTAATTGAAATAATTTTTTCAAGAATATTAAAAAAACCGAATCTACTCACCCTTTTTAAAAAACGTGTTTTTTTATGGTAAGGACCACTACTAGTGGTAAGGGGTTAAGACTATATATAGTAATGGATGATTATAGAAAAAATAAATTTCAAATGGATTTATGGCATTTTATGGAGGGTCAAAAATTTGAGTATTACAGAGCTTAATTTTGTATAAATAGCAGTTATATCAATAAAATTATTATTAATTTATCAAACTTAAATTTATTAAAGTTACATCATAATCATATAGTTCTTTGTTTAGTAATTTTTAGATATTCAAATTAAAAATTTCTAACTATGTATTAATTGAATAGCTCGTTCTAATGTATCATTTTTTGATCGAATTAGTGAATCTAATAAATTTATTTCAAATAAATATATTATTGTAATTTATGATAATATAATAGCTCAACAACATAGTGCTTTATAAAAAAAATTGCATAATAGTAGTAATCCTGTTGTTAGACAATATAGGTATTCAATTGAATAATTAATAATATACATACTACCTATAGATAATTAAAATAAAAAATAGGTAATAATGACAACATATCCCCAATATTTTCATCAAAAATCCAATGCAATAATATCGAAATAAATGTACAAAAATACACGATGCCTGCAATTCTGATACATTAAATCATGAAATCATTAATTAGTAAGAGTTAATATGGTTTAATAAATTAATATTCTAGATAAAATTTAATCACCTGTTAATTGGGTAAATTGTTGGAGATAAATATCTTCCAGACAATTCAGAAAAAGATTCATTTAGAAACATTGCACTTAATCTAGATCTAGGAATTTATAATCAGCATACTGAAAAATGTATTATGTCAAAGAAAATTGTCTTATTTGATGTTGATGGAACACTAACAATACCAAGAAATATGGTGAAAAAAAATATGCTTGATTTTCTTCAGGAATTAAATACTAAAGTAGATGTAGGAATTGTAGGAGGTTCAGATCTATCAAAAATAAAAGAACAACTGGGTGAAAACACAGTTGAACTTTATGATTATGTTTTCTCGGAGAATGGATTAATGGCATTCAAGGATGGGAAGTTCCTGGAAGAGCAGAGTTTGAAAAAATATATGGGGGAGGATAAATTGAAAGAATTCATAAATTACACCCTACACTACATTGCAGACCTTGATATTCCAATTAAACGTGGTACTTTCATTGAATTCCGAAATGGAATGATCAATGTATCGCCAATTGGTAGAAATTGCAGTCAAGAGGAAAGAGATAACTTTGAAACATATGATAAAACAGCCAATATAAGGAAGACAATGGTGAATATCTTCCAAAAAAAATATCCCGAGCTACAATTCTCAATTGGAGGACAGATATCATTCGATGTATTCCCCAGGGGTTGGGATAAAACATACTGTCTCAAATTCCTTGAGGAATATGAAAGTATTTACTTCTTTGGAGATAAAACCTTTGAAGGAGGCAATGACCATGAGATATTCATATCAGATAGAACTATTGCTTATACTGTGAAGTCTCCTGAAGAGACTATAAGGATATGCAGGGAAATATTCTACTAATCATATTTACAGTATTGTTTGTAATTATAACTTGTTTTGTAATTGTACCTTGCATATACCGAAATTAGATTTAAATCATACAAGATATATTTATAATATTGACATATATTTATAATATTGATATTATGTAAATATAACTGTTGGGTTTTATTAATCACTTCGTCAAAAGATCGAACAGAGTACACAGAGGTCTGTACAGTAGAACACTGCTAATGCAACAATCATAAGAAAAGTTGCAAAAATACTTGTTTCCAAGAGAGAAAGAACTGTTGCCCATACAATACATAGTTTCTGAATATATGAAAAAAACTTTTATATCGTCCAAAGCATTTCTCACTACAAATTTAACAACATTCCATAATTTATGATTTTAATGGATAAAAAATACAATAATTCCAATAAAAGTTTATATTACCATGATTTTATGCAAAATTAATGGCGGATAAAAAATTATACGACATGAATGGAAAAGAGTATGATGCTGATTTTAATGCATTATCAGTAATATTTTACCTTCCAATAAGTATGATAATTTTCTTTTTTATTGGAGGTTTATTTGGACCTGTTGGTGCTTCTATTGTACTATGGTTATTTGTATTTGCGTTAGCTGCGATTATGTATGAATTACCATTCTCACATATTGGCAGAATAATATCACTTATCTATGTGAGTATAGCATTTCTAATATCATCATTGATTACATTAAAATCATTGGGTTTAGCAGATACACAATCGACATATGGATTTTTTATAATACTGGGTATTGGATTTATTGTATCATTTTTCAATCTACCCTATGGTACAGTATTAAATTACAATCCACTTGTTAATCAACCCAGAAACAATACAAGAATTCAACAACCTATGTATGGGTATCAAACACCCAACAATTTACAGAGAGTACCAGTACAAACTAGATTCTCAGTTGTTGATGACATGGTTACCGATCCATTGATTGCTTCACAGAAACTTGAGAGAGATATAAATGAGGCCATGTCTCATGCCCAGACAGCTCATGAGAGGACTAATATAGATACCGATGCAAACATAGCTCGTATGATGCTTGAAGATAGGAACAGAAGATATAATGAAAGCCATCCAAGAGTGATGAATGTACAGCAGAACGTACCACATAGTTCACAGAATAACATACAACCAACAATAGTATTCTGTCCTGAATGTGGTGCCAAAAATGCAGGTAAGTTCTGCACAACCTGTGGAAATAAGATTGAATAGAAACTTGTATCAGAAACCAACAGAATAATTTGTACGTACAAATTATGAATTTCACACGAAATATATCATATTCAAATGATTTAAAACAGCACTCTATAAAAAGGTCAATTTCTGCATTTTCTTAACATATTTTCGGATTGGTTTACTCTCAACAGTTGTTATATTTACATGTCCAAGTTGTATCAGTAGGCTTAGGCTGTCAAAGATCACAGTTGCATTAATTATTCGATCATCTTTGATTTTGAATATTGAGCTACCAGATATTTTCATAGTTTTCCCCTTGGATTCAAAGCCAAATAATTCTCCTTTCTGCGTACCAGACCAATTCCACCATGTCATTACCTTATCTTCATCTGCTATTGAGTACAGTATCTCGTAATGAGTATCAGGAATTGCATTTTTAATATATTTAACTCTTGCAATGAATGAGGCTCTTCCAGTACCAAGAGGCATAGCCCCCTCATTATGGATCAAAGTTACTGTCTGATCATTAATATTATAATTTTCATGTATTACCTCATCAACCTCATCAAACTGCCATTTGGCATAGATCTCGGTGTATAGTCTTGTTGCAAGATTTTTGTTGTACTCATAATCCATAAGAACTAATGATATATATCTGCATTTATTATAAGAATTGTCTATAATTGATAAATAATAAATTATTAAAATGAGATTATCCTGCATGGTATATCCACATATTGAATGATAGATTGTTGAATATCTCCACAAGTGAGCCATATTAAGGGTATTTGTAAGTTAAATCAGTAGTTTTGATTTTCCAAAGCATTGCTAGATCTATGATCTCAAAATTATTATAATCATTGTTTTATCTTCTTGATTGTGGAATTTGTAAAATATAAGATTATAGATAAAGTGGGATATGTATCCATAAATCGTCCGGAGATGCGAAATGCACTCAATTTCAGAATATTTGAGGAGCTTGAGAAGGTATTTGACAATATTGGAGATGTATTCTGTGTGGTGCTCAGTGGAACTGAGGATTATTTTTCCTCTGGTATTGATCTGATAGAGCTTAGTGGAATATCAGCAGAGAATATCGAGAATAAACTGGCAGAGCTTCAGAGATCTATTACAAGTATTGAGAGATGTGAGGTACCTGTGATTGCTAGAGTAAATGGTTACTGCTTTGGTTCTGCACTAGAGATTGCATTGGCAGCTGATTTTATAGTATCAGATAGTAATTGCAAATTCGGTATGTTTGAGACAAAATTCGGAATAATACCCGATCTGGGTGGAACTACCCGATTGATCAAGAGAGTTGGTGCGAGTATAGCTAAGAAGATAATATATCTTGCAGATACTTTTGATACTGCATTTGCCTATAATTTGGGCCTGGTGGATTGGATATTTGATGATATTGACAAAGGTATCAGTGAATTGATTGATAAACTCAGATTGAATTCGCCTGCTGCAATATCTGCAAGTAAGAAATTGATCAATCAGATATACAATGCAGACCTGGAGGATAATCTGTTTCTTGAGAAACAGACACAGATGACATTGATCACTGGAAAGGAGGTAAAGCTAAGAATACAGAATTATCTGAATTCTCTTAAAATATGAGTTCTCTTAAAGTATAATTTTTGTTGAAACAATAAGCTCCTTCACTCTGGAATTATTCAATCATCCATCTCCGGCCGGATCAGTGAGATCATCCCCTCATTCTCCAGTATAAATGCAGCAAAGGTGATGAACCTCAGATCCTTATCCACCACTTCCATCAATTCCTGAAGTATAACCTCTCGTTTTTTATTCTTGGCAAGAAATTTGAATATTAGCCATACTTTATCTGCAAATACATCACCATATTTACCTCTGAGATTGCTCACAGTATGTATGGATATTGATTTGATTTTGATCTTATGGGTGGTCAGTAGTGCATACAGTTGATCTATCTCAAACATACCTGGTCTTGTCTTTCCATTCTCCCGTACAAATCGCAATGCCTCTATCAGCAGCCCTAGCTTAGTTGGGGGGATTTTCTCAACAGTGTCTATCAGTACTTGAAACCATTGTTTCATTGCAAATGTTGATTTAATATCACATTGATAGAATTCAAGAGATACAGAACCCAATTTTGATTTTAATTGCACAATAGGCTCATCCTCTGATGAGAAATCACCGATATACAGCTCTGTATTCAATCCCTGATCCTTGATAACTAGTTTCATCGATTTACTACTATCTATTCCATCCACATGGTATATATTTTTTACAGGCTTTGGTGCCATTGGAACTGGAATTCCAGTTTTTGGTTGTCTCATTTTCTTCATAGATGGAAATTCAATCAATGAGAATGATCTGACTGCCATATTTTTATCTATTTGCAGATTATTTATTCCAAGTATCCCATCATAACAGTAGTGGATATCACTATAGCTGACCAATCCATTTGAACTATTTTTTATAATTAAGTCATGCTTCTCTTTTGCCACTGTGACTCGTTGCACCACATCACATGCAATACAGTGATAAGTACTCACAAGAACAGCTGCAACCATGATATGATATCACATACTAATCAATTATATTTATTGGTATTATTATTTATCAAAAAGAGTGAAAAATAGCTTATATTGCGATAATGATCACAAAATGTACAATTATCACCCATATTAATATAAATTAAATACATATTTTGTAGAATGAGATTATATAGCTTTATTTAACAGGATGATGTGTAATTTCACAGAATAATATGTAATAAGATATGTGAATTCAAATTGTATAAACTGCTTAAATTTATCAAAAGCATTTATTAAATAGAATTATTTTCCTATATCTATGTCACAGGAACAGAATACAAATCTACTGATTAGCATGATATTCTCTGCAATTGCAATAGTATTGATAATATTCACAGATTTTGGAGGATTCTATTACTACCCAGGAGTATGGATATATGTCAATATATTGACTAATTTTTCAACTGGGTTTCTATTAATTGGAATTACAGCAACACTGGGATATCATATCATAGTGATGAACAAGGCATATAGTCAGAAAAGAGCACTCAGTAGGCAGGAGATTAAAGTAGCTAAGAATATGAATATGGTAGGGATAATATTTTTTATTGCTGGATTGATAGTTTTTCTTTTAGAAACAAGTGAGACTGATGAATGGTGGTTTGATGCTGCATTTTATGCAATATTAATATCATTGAGTTTGAATTATTACCTGAACTCTCTTTTTGATAAATGATAAGAAAGATATATTATTTTCACGGATTATAAATAGCCATGATGTAGGATTTTAAATCACTATATTCATAGATCAAACTATGACAGAAGAGATGATTGATTTTCTTGCAAAATTGGTTGCAATACCATCTATCAGTGCAGATAGAGAGATGGCAGGAGAATCTTTGAAGACTGCGAATTTCATCAAGGATAATTTGGAGAAACTAGGTGCAGAGGTTAAATTAGTGGATAATTTGATGAAAGATAAGAACCCACTGATACTAGCTAGATTGGGAAATGATCCTGCAAAGAAGACCATTATCTGTTATTCACACTATGATGTACAACCTGCATCCAAAGATGATGGATGGGATACAGAGCCTTTTGAGATGACAGTCAAGGATGATGGTTATATGTATGGAAGGGGTACAAATGATGACAAAGGGCCAATCACAGCACTGTACTTTGCATTGAAAGAATTACTAGAGGTTGGAGAATTACCAGTAAATATAGGGTTCCTGTATGAAGGGGAGGAGGAGAGCTCATCTGGAGGATTTGAGGAAACTGTGGAGGCAAATCTAGATTTCTATGGAGATGTTGATGGAATTATTGTGCTTGATACCTCATGGTTTGGTACTGAGACACCTTCTATGGATTATGGTTTCAGAGGAATTGTGTATGTGACTATTAAGATAACAGGTCCCAATGCAGATCAGCATTCAGGTCTTGTGGGTGGAACTATTCGGGAGCCAATGACCGACCTGTCATATCTGTTCACAAAGTTGATAGATCTTGAGGGTAAGATACTGATAGATGGGTTCTATGATAATGTCAAGGAGATGAGTGATGCAGAGGCTGCATTGTATGAGAATGTGGAATTTGATATGGATGCACATAAAAAGTTCCTTGGTGTTGACAGAATGATCTCAGATGATCCCAAGAAAGTACTGATGAACGGTTGGAGGAATCCCTGTCTATCAATTCATGGAGTACAGGGTGCGTTTTATGGACCGGGTGCAAAGACAGTTGTGCCGGGTACTGTTATTGGAAAGGTTTCTGTGAGAATAGTACCGGATCAGCAGCCAGCAGAGATTGCAGATAAATTTGTTAAATATATACAATCTGAGTTTGATAAGTTGAACTCTCCTAATAAGCTGATTGTTGAGAGTATTGGAGAGGGAGACTGGTGGTATGGAGATGTGGATAATTTCCTTTTCAAAGCAGGTGATCGTGCAATACTGGAATACTGGAAGATTAAGCCATCCTATGCCAGATCAGGGGGATCCATACCTATTATTCCATTCATGGAGAAGATATTCAAAGCACCTGCAATTGGATTAGGTGTGGGTCAGTCAACAGATGGTGCACATTCACAGAATGAAAGATTGAGAATTAAAAATCTACTGGGTGCTAAGGAAGTACTAAAATTAATGCTACAAGAGATTGCCAGATAGATTAAAATATCTATCTCTATACAATAAAATTATTTCAATTGGTTTTGTATCTATATTTTCCATTTTATATAGGCATCAATTATTGGTTCAAATCAAGTGCAGATTAATATGAAACACAATTGTATTTTAAAACAGTTTCAATTATGATTTTTCTGAGACCAGAAAATACTAGATTTTCATAATTAACTGATGCAATTACTAAATCTGTTAGATCAGTCTAGATATTGAATAAGATAGTTAATCAACATGCTTCAGGAAAATGATTACTAGTAAAATCAGTTAGCATCTATTCTTGCATACAGTATAAATTCTGGATTACTCATTACCAATGTGAACAGATCAGGATACTGTGGGTTACCCACCACATCCATTATTGCAAGATTAGCAAATGAGGTGATATATGTGGAGTAGTACACATGTTTGGTATTCAGTTTCACAACAAGATCGATTTGATTATCATGTATCAGCTCAATAGCCTGTGTATAGTTCAGATCAACATAATAAGTATCATCTGCAATTGATAGAAACATAAGGTCTGCAACTGTACGGGTGGTGTAGTACTCCAGTCCAGGTGTATTCACAGATAGGATAATACTGCTGGTATTTATCTGCAGTTCATTGATTACCTCGTATAATTGTTGGAAATTCTCCCTCATTGCATAATTGGCATCTGTATTGAATCCTTGCTGATCAAATGGATTTGTGATGAAAAAGTATAGCTGAGGGGCTGTGGATAGTAATAAGAACAGTATCATTGTGATACGAGTTATTATCCGGTATTGTCTCCTGGGTATAAACCATTGTTTCAGTATTGCCTTTCTGAACAGATAGCTGAATATAATAAGATAAATAATTAATTTCAGCTGATCATTATGATATGCATACAGACGTTCATTCGCATTCAGTAATAGATAATCCACCGGTAGAAATGGATACATAAAGAAAGATCCTGTGATTGCGAATATGAATTTGGTGAATATTTTATCCTCATCGACCTTAAGTTTTTTCAGAATATCAATGAAGCCCACAGTGATGAATACAGTGAGCATGGGTAGTATTGGCATGAGATATCGCATTGATACATCGCCATAGTATGCAAACCAGAACATCATGAAAGTGAGTGTGTATATCTTCATATTGTTCATCAGTGGATGTTCTGAGCAAATGATTGCATACAACTTGGGTATTGAGTAGAATAGGCCAAAGCCGAACCCAGTAAATATATAGAGTACACTTGCTGTGAATGATACTCTCATCCCATTCTCTATATAAATGATATATGGATTATTGATTGCATTGTACACTGTGATTATCTGTGTATTCTCTGTTGAGATATATCGTTTCAGTAATTGGTCAGATATTTTTGGTATACTTACCATGAACCATAGCCAGAATGATCCAATCATAGTTGGTACAGTTACAAATACTATTGTACGATCAGTAGCCTGTATTCTTCTGTATGATAAATATATCAGGTATATACCAATTAGTATGATTATCACAGAATATCCCACATATTTATCATAAGCTGCATTATGTGCAAGAAACAGTGTAATGATTGATATTATGAATATTTTAGTATTTTTATTTTTTGAGAATGATAGCAGTATCAGCAGTATGATGGTATATCCAGATAGTTTACTCAGAATTGACAGTGCGGCGGAGATTGATGCAATATAGGCATTGTATTTCCCACTGTGAGACATCTGATAGAAACTTGCAGTCATGAAGAACATGACGGGTAATTCCTGATAGTATGCATATTCATATATTAGAAAGTAGGTAATTGGAGTACTCAGATATATCAATGCGGCCAGTATTGAATGAGATCTATTTCTCAATACACTAAAAGTCAGTTCATATACAAGTAGCATAGTTCCCATTAGAAATATCCATGGATGAAGCTCTGCGGTGGTACTATTCTGTGTACCATTACCCACCATTAATGAGTAGGTGATATATAGAGAATTGAGTGGAGGTTTGAATAGTGGGAAGAATGATAGTGGATTGATCCCCGAGGGTATACCATCCACGATAAAGAAATACAATGCATTTGGAAAGTAGAAATGCAGTGCATCCCAACCTCTCTCATAGTAGTATAATGATATAAACAGGTATATCATTGAGATGAATATGACGGGTAGCAGTAATAATCTCTCATTATCATTGATCTGGATTTTAATATCTATACTTGGAGACTTCAAAAAGCCCAGTATTTTCAGAAGTATCAGTATCAATCCGATGGTATAGTGTGTATAGACCACATAGTGTAGTTTATTCTCGAATAATACTCCCACTATGGTCATTGGAATGATGAAACTGGCATATCCAATTATTATTGCATTGATTATTCTGTGTATTTTTGTTAGTTCAATATCGAATTTTCTACTGAATTGTGATTGTATACTGTCTCCAATCAGTAATATTCCAATCACAGGTAGAAAAATCTTCTCGATCACATTCAACAGATTTGGTGTTTGTTTATAGATTTTATCGGTATACAGATCGATTTTTGGAAGAATAGTATGATATTATGCCAAGTTTTTGTATTCATAGTAATTGTTTCAATGTATTCATATTCTATGTTATTTTGTGGTTATACACACATTCATTGATAAATATAACAAATAAGACATAGGTGTTAATTTAATAACATATAGCTTAATAATGGATAGTAGATAGATATGGTATGAATAAGAATTTATTATTTGTATGTGTACTATGTGATGAGATCAATATTATTGGTTCGAATATATTTGACAGAGACAATCTTGTCTGTGTAGCATGTGATGTTAGGTTGAATGTGGTGAATTCGCATCCAAGAGGCATTCTGGATGTTGAGGTAATAGATTGAATACTTAAGTACTAATTTTATCTGTGTAATTTTATTTTTCGGCATTATTTTTATAATTCTATAATTTCACAACGATAAGCCTTCACGCTCCAGATCTCTATTTTCAATACTGAAATTACTGACTTTAATTTTGTAATTATCAAATAGTGTACAGAATTCTTCTCCTGCAACAAGAGAGCTTACAATCCTGCCAATAGCATCTGCTTTCATGATTCCACTGCCACTACTTCCAGATGCATAATACAGATTACCTAGTTTGTCTATCCTCTCTATTATGGGCATTTTATCCGGACTGATTGCCTGCATTCCAGCACTGGGTTTCTCAATTTTTATATCACCATTGAATAAATCTGGAAAGTATTCCTCTAATACCGGCAATACATTGATATGATAGAACTCTTGCTCACCCAGTGGGTTATCAAATGAATTGTTATCAAAACTATCGATCTCAAATATCCTGTTGATGTCATCGGAGCAACCAACCTCAATACAGTTAGCATTGGGTATGGGTTTGATAAATATTCCCGCCACAGGCAATATAATGAATGGAATTGAATTGATAGAAGAGAAATATTTATTGAAAACCAGTTCAGATACATTACAAATTCTAAGTAATTGTCTTTTTTTGGCTTTAATTGTGGAATTTATTCCAATCTTGTTGAGTATTTGATTTATCCATGCACCTGTTGTCAGTATCAGATTATCACATAATAATTCCTCATCCTGTGTGATAATTCCTGCAATCTCAGATTGACTCCATACACTTGTAAAATAATCTCTATCGAATTTTTTACCTTTTTCTCTGTACAGTACATCTTTAACATGGGTATCAAATTTTATTGAGCCACCTTTTTCTCTGAAACCATCAAGGTACATCTTGATAATAAGATCTGGTTCAAAAGAACCACATTGTTTGGCAAATAATGCGTACTCAATATCTTTGATTGGAATTACGTTATTCTCGATAAATTTTGCCTTTAGATGGGGGATACGTCTTGAAATCTCCTCATTATCCAGTATTTCATATTCTATGTTGTGATCTGTGTAATACTGAAGGTAAGATTTACTGTTTACCTCAATATCAAAATTATTTCTGTATTGTTCTTCTGAAAGGAGCCACAGATAACCAAATTCCATAATATTGAAATTCAGATTATGTTTTTTCTCCATATATTTATAGAAATTAATACTTGATTCGCACAGTGCTATATTCACATCTGTGCTGAATACATTTCTGTAACAGGCATTGGATTTACCAGTAGTACCTTGACCGGCCATAGAATATTTATCAACAAGTAATATTTTTTTATCAGGATGCCTATTTTTTAGATGAAATGCAGTTGAGCAACCAACAATTCCAGCTCCAACTATTACTATATCCCAATATTTATGGTTCATATTAAATCATTATTCACTCTGTTTTAATCATATTTTGATAATCAATATATTTATGCCCGATTTTATTATTATTTTGTAGATTGCTAATTATTATTGACTAAGCATTTTGTGCGACATTATTATCGAATAATCAGATGATGAATTATACGCAAATTGGATACAGGATATACTATCTTTGTTTGAAATCTCAAAAATATTGTATTTCATAATAGTATAGTCTACAGTCTCAATTTTGTTCCAACTATACGCAGTTATGCAATAGCAATACACTATATTTTCTTATATTTGAATTAAAATGTACTATAAGAGATTTCGAGTATTCCCGCGATACTTAATCCTTAATTATATGAAATCTATCGGTATAAAGCCAATAGAGTATCATCAGCAGAATATTAGTAGAGTTTGTATAAAAATAAGCTATTTCAACAGAGTGGCCATCATTCATTATTATTGGATATTCAGAGTTCGATTTATGAATGTTTTATTTTTTCTAATAAACACTAGAATGAATAGGGAGATCAAAAATGCAGATAGATTTGATGGTAGATCCAATGTAGGTGTATCTGGTGTAGATGTCTCTGTGGTAGATGTGTCTGATGAAAATGTATCTTCACGAGATCCTTCAACTATACTATTTATGTGAACATCAAAATACAGTGTTTTTCCATATAGTTCATGATTAGGGTCTGTGTAACCCTTTTCGGGGGATACAACAATCTCCTTATCCTGTTCGACCTTCATTCCCAGCAAACCCTCATAAAAGCCCTGTATAAGTGATTGATTTGATACCTCAGTTATGAAACCCTGTACTTCCTGCCGTACCTCACCATCATAGGTAAAAGTAAAATCAAGATCCACCACATCTCCATCCTCAATACCAATAGTATTCGTATAGGCCTTTGAATTTGATATCATTATTAATAAAACAATTATTATTACATTATTTATTTTTTTCATAGTAATAATTTTAATTCAGAATATATAATTATTTGCTTTTTGAGATATACAAAAAAGCACATATAAAAAATAGTAAAAATATACTATAATGCAATATTTCTGAAAAATACAGTCTTAGCATCCACTCTATAAATTAATTTGTATTCAACATGGCTTCTGTTTTGATTACCTGATGTGATAGGGCTTCTGCATCCTGTGTTAACTGAAGAATATTCGCCTGTATCTCATTCATTGATGCAACAAGCTCTTCTGAGGAAGCAGAGTTCTCCTCAGATACGGATGCAATATTTGATACCATTGTTTTGAAAGTTCTCATTTTCTCCTGTAACATCTCTGAAATAAACACAGATACCTCTGATATGGAACCAGCTGCATTCTTTGATTCATCTGAGAGCTTTCTTACATTCTCTGCTACAACTGCAAAACCTCTACCATAATCACCCGCACGTGATGCCTCTATCCCTGCATTCAATGCAAGAATATTAGTCTGTAATGCAATCTGTCCCACATTTTGAGAACTTTGGATTATGGTATCCACAATATCATTCACATCACTGATCATGCTATCCATGGCTGTTAGAGTGGAATTTAACAGAATTGTCTGTTCATTTGCTCCCACAGATATTGCAGTACTAATTCCTTGTGTGGAATCAGTGTTTATACTGACATTCTGAGCCGTAATTGACATATTACTAGAAGTGGTACTCAGAACATTGATATTCTGTTTCACCTGCATAATATTTTTGTTCAATGAAGTTATTATCTCCTGTATAAACTGAAAGAATATTCCAAACATACCATCATTCAGTATCTTCTCTTCTGTTATCTTGTAATCATCATTTGAATTAATCTGTTGATATTTGCAATTAATTATACTCTATATGTGCACACAGTATTGTAAATTGGACTTACAATAGCCCAGACCATTGAGATTATTGATATTTGATTATAAATATATTGAAAAAAAAGTGGGTGCAAATAATATTTTAATTGCATTTTTTAGGAGATTCAAAGATTGTTGTGAGATATTTGTATATTTTTATTGCCTGATAGGGGTATTATTCACTAAAATCAGTCACATGTGTTGATGCATGCACTATTTTATCGTGAGTATTGTTATCCTGAGGATATATTCACACATTTTTAACCATCAGTATCCGCTTACGGAAAAATATTGCCTGTATTGGCAAGAATTTCGGGACCTGTATATTTTTGTATTCTAAATATGTTATTTTGGCAGTTGGATAGTACGTGTATGTAATATGTCCATTTATCGATTTCAGAGCATGACCTCACTCTATTGATCATAATTATGGGGGAGAACAATAGAGAGAGGAGTTATCATTACAATTTATTTTCATCAACAAGGGTTGGTATAGGATAATAGTGGGTATATTATTCGATACTGTATTTTCAGGATTATTAGTATGGGGTGTTATATTGTATTTTTTAGATAGATTGAAGTTTTTGTGCATCTGTTCAGTAGTATACACATATATCGATGAAACACCATCGATACTTAATATTTTTCTCGATAAATGACATCGCGAGAATTATTTGTAAAAACATAGCTATTTGCTTTAAATATCCTTTATTTTCATAGATACTATACATTTTACTATACATATAAAAAACTACTATACAAATTATTTACTATACAGAAACACAATGAATAGATACAAATAAATAGTACAATGTATACATTAAAATCAAAATACAGATATATTCAAACAACTAATAATTAATGAAGCACCCAATGTAAGAATACACAGGCACAAATGGAAAAATATTTTATTAAAAAATAAAAAACGCAGATACATACAATGAAACTAGACCTTTCCTCAAGTTACGACACCCTTGTTGGAACAATAGATCTCAGAGAAGAGAGCGTTATAGCAAATAATTCAAACCCCGCATCATTCACATGCAACAGCAGCACCTTATGTTGCGACAAACTGGAAATACAGATCACAGACCTGGATATTTATCGAATAGAACAACAGGGATACCACCCCGATCAATTTATCCAAGTAAATAGTACACGTATAAAAATACCCGGCAGACCACATGAACAGCCTTTGAAATACCACA
>JAJRQD010000085.1 GCA_024280435.1 archaeon
AAGAGGAGAGGAGAAAAGCAGAAGAATTGGACATAGTACCAGCAAGAACCAGTGTATCACTTAATGATGTCAAATACAGTTCAATTAATACTAGTAAAGTGATTAAATATCTTATCAATGGTAATAAATTGATGAATAAGAGAAAATATACCAAGGCAATAGAGAAATATGATATGGCATTGAGTATTGATCCCAGAAATATAACTGTGCTACTGAATAAGGCATCTGCATATGAAAAGTTAGGTAGGTTAAGATATGCATTTGACATACTGCAACATATAATTGATTTTGAACCCACCAATAGAATTGCAAATCAGAGGTTCAATGAGATTAGTCAGAGATTATTTGATCTGGGTATATCAATACTTAATCCTGCTGTGTTAAATAGTCTTGTGATTAAACATAGAAAAATCAGTATTGAAGAGATTTGTCAGAGAATGAATTCAAAACAAGAGGAAGTGATAGAAGTGGTCTGTGAATTGAAGAACAAAGGATTAATTGATTATGATGATACTCATGTTTTTATCCGCAAGCATAGGAAAACACAATCCGAGAGAACATGCAAGATCTGCCTATCTGATAGATATACAATTGAAAATCCCATGACTTTATGCTATCAATGTAATTATCCATTTCATATCAATGAACTACGAGATTGGATAATCATGAAAGGTACATGTCCGGTATGCAAGAAAGCACTTAAATGGGAGACTATTTTTGATTTACAATCTTGGGATTAATCATCTTTTTTTTACATACGAATTTTAAGTTGTGAATTTCACACGCTCCGGTGAGATGATGATAAATCAGCTTTGATAATTTAAATACACATATTATGACAAAGATATACATTGCTTTAAGAATTTTTGATACTTCATAGCAGTGATAGTAGATATGAAAAATTATACCGATATTATTACAAAAATCTTATTTAATCATACACAATTGTTGTTATAGATAAATCTACTACAGATCATGTGGGATGGATACAAGGATGAATTAATTATGGGAAAGATAGAAAAGATAATAGAATATATCGAGAACTCAGGCTTTCAAAGAATAATATCAAAATATATGATATATGGAATTATATTTATTATAATTCTTATAGTACAATCAGCAAGTGATTAATTTTTTATGTTTGGATATAGCTGATTCTCAGGAAATTATGAAAATACATCATTCTCTCCAGAATGTGACTACCAATTACTGAATAAAAAGATCGTGAGCTTAAATCAGAAGAATGATAGTATATCCTTATAGCAGGTTTAATTGTTGAATTATCAGATATTTTAGAATTTAATCAAAATTTTGTACTTTAGAATTGTTCATAACCTCATACATCACCATTGAGAAGGCGTGTGCCAGTTGTGAAGGGCCTGGATTACTCATCCGGGTATGTTTCCTCATTGCAAACCAGAATTGTGATAGCACATATGTCTGCTGTTTCTCAACAGTTCCAAGAGGATCCTGTACAAATGCCCGGTAATCTCTGATATCGATGAATGGTAGATATAATTTTGGATACTCATTGAATATGGGAATAAAGAATTCTTTATCAAAATATTCTTTGAATTTACTTATATTTGGAATATCCTGCATACCAAATTCCTCAAGTGCCATTCGTTTGAGAACTGTCTCGACAGCCCTTTGCATTTTACCTCTTGCATTATCATCAAAAGTTCTACCAAATTGAAAAGTCTCAAATATCAGAGAATCCACCTTGGCTCTTATATTCTCCTTGCTATGAGCTGCGATATTCTGTACTTTTACCTGATCCATTTTATTCTGCATGGTCTCTCTTGATTTAATTTTCTCACTGATTGCCTCATCAATCAATGGTTGTAACATATTTTTCAATTTAGGATAGTATTCCTTGTATATTATCTGTTCTGATAGATCCCAGTACAGATCATCTCCATAACCTAGTGGATATTTTTCTTTTATCTGCTGGAATATCATATTTTGACTATCTAATGGAGATTTTGGATGTATTAATCGCTCAATTGAAACTTTGATCTGTGCAGTCACAAATCTAAGATCCACCTCTACATTTGCACTGGCGTAGATGAATGCAATTTTCTCATAAAGGTCCAATAGATGGTTCCTGATGAGTAGAGAGGTGATCACTATCTCAGGTCGATCATTTGTGTGATGTACAATCAGATCATTGTTGAACTCATTAATTACTTTCTCAATTATTGAATTTGCCTGATAGTATGCTGCGAGTACCTTCATGAAATCAGTCTCAGTCTCTATTGCTGTTTTCACCCTGTCAGCCAGTGTACTCCTCTTTTCAGCAGGTAGATTTGGTAAGTTATCTTCCTCAACCTTCTCCTCAATCTTCTCAGGTATCAAAGATCTCAAGTAATTGATATCCTCTGCAAATTGTTTTATTGAATAATTCTTTAGAGCGTCATCAGTGAGACATATACCGTACACGGCTGATGTGACATCTATCTCTCTTTCACTCAGCCCAATTATATTTTCTTTGATCTCATTAAAATAATTCTCAAGAAATCCTTTTTGGGTTGTCTGAAATACCTCTACCCTAGCACTTAGAGTAGTGAATATATTGGTAAACTCTTTATTTACTGCTTGTTGTTGTTTCTGACTCATGCTTCATCCACTCCAAATTTGGGTAAATCATCAATACTATTGAATTTATCAATATCTTTGATCTTCATCTTCTTTGTCAACACCCAATCATTGATAATTGATGATCTAAGTATTGTATCAAGAGATTTACCCCTCTCAACTCCCTCTGTTATTTTCCGGTTGACTGTGATTGCAGTTAACTGTGGAATAAAAGGCAGGTGGTTCTGTTCATAAAATTTGGTGTATCCAATTGATATGAACATGAACAGTTTACCATCTTCCGTACGTCTCCAATTAGTATTCAGACTGATAAAATCATCAGTATCCAGATCATTGACAAAACTTGCCTTCATTGGAATTGTGGCGAGAGTTGCAAAATGTTCGGGTGATAATCTATTGACAGTTAATGCTATATTTCTAGGCATGGCTACCTGGGTGAAATAACCCAGGAATTTGGTGGGTAATGCCTCTGAGGGATCATTCTCACCCAGTATTTTACCTGCATTCTCAGGAAAAGTAAATTGTATATTATCAGCCTTAAGTATTGGTGGGGCCAAAGATAACCTACCCTTGCACTCAGGACATATTGTCTGTTCACCCTCTTTGTTCTCAAATTGTACATTATCAAATTCAAATGTTTTTCCACATTCTCCAAGACATACATACTCATCAGATACAACTGAAACCTCAAGAAACATCCCAAGCACCATCATTGCAGCTTTTCTAGCCTGTGAATCTACCAGCTCTCGTAGACCTCTTTCCTGAAATATCATGTAATGTATATAGCCTGATAAATTATCAACTGTATCTTTAAGTATTTTATCCTGTTTATCATCATCAATAATTTTCTTCTCTATCTGTGCATTTGTTCTTCTGAAAACGCCTGAAAAAGAGCGTGACATGAATTCCACCTCATTGAAATAGCTATTGAGGTTCAGATCTGCATAGGGTGTTGTCAATAAGTTAAGTAAATATACACTGTTTGTATGTGATTTCAGTAAATATACATGAGGCGTAAGTTTCTCTGAATTATCACTAATATGAAAAGTATCATATAAGCAGCTTTCTAGACTCTCAGATGATAATCCAAAAAGTGATTGTATATTTAACTGTCCAAATGCCTCTTCCACCTCCAATTTGGCAACCTCATCTGTTATTATGTCATCACCACCAAGTATTACTGGAATATTTGTTGGCATACCTGTTTCCTCATTAAGAGCTGAGAATGTGGTTATATTGACTGAAGTTCTTTCTATCTGCAAAGATATGGGTATCTCATTTTCATCAGTCATTTTTATTCTCCATCAATAATTCTGTCATCTTATCAAATATCTCATTGATATTAATATTTGTCTTGGCAGAAGCCTCAAAATATGGAATACCCCATTCATCTGCTTTATTCTGTGCCAATTCAGTGGGTACTTCTCTGTTATCTTCCAGATCCAATTTATTACCAACCATAACATACTTCATCTCCTTTACCTTATCATTGGAAGTATTTTTCCAATAATCCAATTCCTCAAATGATTTTTTATTTGTGAGATCAAAAGTTAATATAGTTCCTGATGCACCCTTGTAATATGTCTCTACAACTTTTCTGAAGCGTTCCTGACCTACTGTATCCCAGATTGACAGGCGTACTTTCTCACCATCTGTCAGTTTAATATCTTTGAGCATAAAATTAGCACCCAATGTCATCAAATGGGACTCTTTGAATGCACCTCTTGTGTATCTGGTGGCTATGGATGTCTTTCCAACAGCTCCTTCTCCAATTACAAGAATTTTATATTTTTTAGCCATTTATATCTATCTTAGGTTATATTTTGTAATTAATAAATTATCTCGCTGTCAATTAATAAAAGCAATAGAAAATCAGTTATTTTTAGTTATTTCTTGATACTATAACAGGTTAAGTTGATTTTTTCAAAAATACTTATAATATTTTAGAAAAATAAAATGATTATGACATACAGAGTTAATAATTGATAAATATTGATTTTATTTATCATGATTTATGGAAATTCTTTTGACAAATGATGATGGCATATCTCCTGCTTTGATGGCCACTATTAAAGTACTCGAAAAAATTGCAAATGTTACAACTGTTGTACCAGCGAAAAACCAGAGTTGGACTAGTAAATCAAATACTCGAGATACAAAGAAATTGATTGAGAAGAAAGTAAAAGATGTGGATGGCATAAAAATAACCACTTTGGATGCATTACCTGCGGATTGTAGCAATTATGGCCTGTTTCAGCATGATAAATTTCCAGATGTACTTGTCACAGGTGCAAATCTTGGTCATAATGTGGGATTATCTGCATTTTTATCCTCGGGTACTGTTGGCTCTGCGCTGGAGGGGCTATTAGCCGGTGTTCCTGCAATATCTGTCAGCTGTCCCTATACTTTTGGTGAGGAGCTCACCGAGGAAAAATTCAGCAGATCTGTTATTATACTTGAAAAATTGGTAAAGAAATTCCATAAGCATGGACCAGAAAGTTTTGCAATGCTCACCATCAATCTTCCCATCAATACAGAGAATGAAAAATTAATTGCTGTGAATATGGAGAGATGGATATTTGGTAAATTATTTGATGATGAGGATGGTCATGTCAGAGTGAGAGATTATCCAAAATTGAATCAGAGAAGTGAGAACAAGCCCTTGACTGATACATGGGCACGACAGATGAAATATGCATCTGTAATTGCACTTGATAAATTTGCCCAGATTATAGATCGTGAGATAGTTGCAGATTGGTTGAGAAGTGTAGACCTGTATGATACACGTGCAGATTAATTTTGCAATTATTTGACTTGAATTTATAGAAGAACTAGCTTACCAGTTTATCCAGATCTGGTGGAACTCCGATGATATTGAAGCCTGCATCGACAAATATTGTCTGTCCAGTAATACCTGATGCAAGATTACTAAGTAAAAAAATGGCAGTCTTGGCGACATCCTCTTGATCTATATTTCTTCTAAGAGGTGAGGTATGTTCCATGTAGTCAAGAATGTTATCAAAGCCTGGTACGTGGGATGCAGCAAGAGTTCTGATTGGACCTGCGGATATAGCATTGATTCTGTGTCCTGCAGCTCCTAGTATTGGTGATAACTCTCTGACAAGTGATTCTAGTGCAGCCTTGGCAGTACCCATTATTCTGTATCCTGGAACTACTGCTGTGGCACCAAGATATGTGAGTGTTAGAAATGCGGAATTTGGATTGAGTGATCTCATGGAATGTCTTGCAATTCTTTGTAATGAATAACTTGATATGATCATAGCTGTGGCAAAATCCTCCTCGTTGGTATAGATCAGTGGTTTACTAAGAGCTCTTCCGGGTGCAAATCCGATGGCATGTACTATCATATCGAATTTACCATCAACTCTCTCAAACAGATCTTTTACCTGCTCATCAAATGCAACGTCACATTCTTCAATAGCCTCAATACCATTAACTCCTTTGGTTAGACCATATAATCTACTTCTGAATTTTTTCTGATAAGCAAGAACTACTGTACCCCCAGCTTTGATAATCCAGTTGGTAATTCCCCATGCAATTGAGGTTTTATCTGCCACTCCAAATACTAGAGCACGTTTGCCATTGAAATCTATCATTAATTGAATATTTAATCATCAGTTTTTAGATGTTACTACTTTTCTCTAATCTAATCATTTGAATTTTTAATAAGTCCTAACGTAGTATTCTTTCAAAAAGAGAAGTATATTCAATTACAATTTATTTTTGATATAATCTGTTCTATATAAGTCCATACGTGGCTATTAATGATAATATATCCCTCTCTGAGAACATTCCAACAAATTTATTGTCATCATTAATCACGGGTACGCCACCAATTTTCTTCTCAACCATGAACTTTGCAACCTCTGCAACTGATGTATTCATGTTAACACACTGAATGTCTTTCGATACAAGGTCATCAATCGGTTTACTCATTATATCCTCTGCTGGATTTCCATACACAATAATCTCGTTATGAATAAATTTGATGATATCTTTAACAGTTAATATTCCCTGAACAGTTTTTTTGGTGTTGACAAATACAATTCTTGAGGTGGAGTTCTTAATCATTGCTTTAATTACATGTCCCACTGTTTTCCCCTTCAATGCCATTTTAAGAGGATTTTCATTGATGAAACCATCTAGATCTGCATCTGCAATCGAATCTACAAATGCACTGACCAGATCTCTTTCAGTAACAATTCCAGTCAATATCTGATCCCTCACGGATACCAATGGTAGTGCAGACAAATCATGGTCTTGCATGAATTTTATTGCCTCCGTTATCTCCAGATCTTCCCATTGCATAATTGGTTGCTCTGTCATAAAATTAAAAATCTCTTTTGATACAATCTCAGAATTACCCTCATAAATTACTCTAATCACATCACTTGCTGTAATGATTCCAACCAACTGATAATCAAATACTATGGGTATTCTCCTGAATCCTCTTTTTGCCATCAAATCTATTGCAGTACTTAGAGGGGCTGTAGGAGCTAATGTTTCTGGTGATTGGGTTGCGATACTTGAAATTTCTGCCATATTGTCTCTAAACATTTATTATTTTTTAGGAATATAAGCTAATCGGTCTATATTGCCATATAAAATAAAAGTAAAATTAAATCTATGAAATAGATGATTTTGAATAATTATGTTAATTTTGCATAAAAATACTCTATATCATTTTGTATCTGATAAATTTATACTTTCTATTAAATTACTAGCTACTTGATTGCGATATACTTTTTCTTTGTATGTGATTTATTAATTGCATCAAGTATTGTTTGTACTTTCAATCCATCCTGAAAATTTGGACTATGAGATAATCCAGTGTTTATACCTTTGTTGAGTTCATCAAGTATTTTAATGAATGAAGGAACCAGTACATGATGATGCTTTAATCTAATCAGCTGATATTTCATAGGTATAGATAATGGTACCAGTGTAGCATTCTCTCCAATAATTGCACCATATATCCTCTGATCTTCTTTGATTACAAGTGTACCTTTGCTACCATTGGCAGTGATAACAGTTCCCTCTCCATGTGATGTTACAGTGCTGATCTGAAGAACCACCTGTACATTTGCCACATCAAATATCACCGTCACTGCATCATCTGCAGTCACATTCTTCATTTTACCTGTCTTGTTGTTCAATCTTTTTGGAATTTGTGTATATCTTCTTCCATATACACCCTTTATCTCGAATATCTGCATAATAAAATCGATATAATGTGATCCAAGGGCTGATAATACCCCACCTCCCTCTGATTTACTTGAATACCAGTCCCATGACTGATCTATCGGGTTCATTCTTGCATTACTGGATATATTTATGGTTAGTGTATATATATCCCCTATATATCCACTTTTTATCAATTCAGTGAAATAAGCCCTGCTAGGTAGGTATCTGAACTCAAAATTTATCATTGCAGTCTTACCACTTTCCTCTGCATTTTTAGACATATCAATTGCACTTTCAAGATCTTTGGATAATGGTTTCTCACACAGTACATGTTTACCATTTTTCAATGCGGCATTTGCGATCTCACTGTGAATTTTTGGGGGAGTAGCAATTGAGATAACATCAATCTCTGGATTATCCACCACCTCAGTCCAATTAGTTGAATACTCAATTCCCAATTTATCTGCGATGTTCTTGGTTTTCTGTTCATCATTTCCAACAATTATTACTGGATCGAATGATGGATGGTGTTCATATCCTGGGTAGTGAACCACAGACCCTATCCCAGTACCAACTATGGCTACTTTTAGTTTCTCTTTTTTGTTCGCAGTGGTACTTGCCATAATTATTGAAACCTCAAATTCATATTAATGAAATTGATATTAAGAAGTTGTGCAAGTGTTTTTAGAAATCGTCATTTTAATTTTTGAATAATGACGTAGGTATATCATTTATTGACCTATCAGAAAAATGTCGGTTCATCCTCGTATACATGTTTTTTAGGTGATGTATTCATCATTTCCTCTGCAGATAATACTTCAATCAGATTGTAATCATAGTTACCCATCTTCAGATCCTTTGCATATCTCAATGCAATGTATGGATCTTTCATTATTCCATGTACTCTCTGGAATGGATGAATATCTGCATCCTTATTCCAGTTGACATGCTTGAAAATTGGTGAGACTGAATTCTCAATTATTCCAAATTGTTTAATCAGATCAAGAGATGCCACATCAACTGCCACTATGTCCCTACTTCCCAGTATACCGATATCTGTCACCATAGGAGGCTGAGCAAAACCCATACAATCACACTGTGGGGTTATTTGCAACAGGAAATTAAGATAGAACTGTTTATCCCTGTCAAAAGTATCGACTACTTTTTTAGAGGCAATGGCAAGTATCTCCTGGAATGATGAGAAATTCTCCTGCTTTATCTGAAGTGATCCCGTATTTTTATCAACATCAAGACATTCTCCACATTGTTTACACATACAGAAAGATACTTTCAATCTGTGTTTATCCTTATTATAACTGATTGCCTTGTAAGG
>JAJRQD010000004.1 GCA_024280435.1 archaeon
AAAAAAAAGTGATGAAGATCATATTGTTTTAGTAGGGGAAGCACACAAATAGCCTATTGTATCAAACTGAGATAGTTTGTTCTCTTTCTAGTTATCTCCTGCAATATTATCAGAGAACCTCGACTTCTAGTCAATCCCACATACCAGACACGTCTCTCCTCATCGCTGTACATATCTCTATCTGATTGATCATACAATATCACAATATCTGCCTCCAATCCTTTTGATGCATGTATTGTCTTCATCTGTAATACACTGAATTTTTTCTCTAGTTGTTGCAGAGTAAGCCCATTATCCATTGCAAGCAAGAATAATTCACCTCTTCCAGAATGCTGTTTTAACAATTCATTTATTTTACCCCTCTGTCTGTTTCTGTACAGATTGAGCATTCTTGCATAGGCTGCACGTTCTGCAATCGATAATCTATTCCTGAAAAGATTATTCAATTTATTATCCAGCTCTTTAATCTGTCTATTAGTTCTGCATAACAGGAAGATAGAATCATATTCAATAATTAATTGATTTATATCAATCTCTTCTAGATTAATACGTGAAATATCACCATCATCTCTATTCGAATATACTGAATTGAAACCATTCTCATCCTGTAATATATCTTTGGCAATCTCTAATACTTTTCTTGGTAATCTATATGTATGTCTGAGCACTATTTTATGCCCACATTCAAAATCCAGTAAAAATTGAGGTGTACCTCCTTGAAAACCATATATAGATTGATTGTAATCACCTGCCACCACAACTGTATCAATATTCTCTCCCCATTTTGATATCAACTGATACTGTAATGTGGATAGATCCTGGAATTCATCAACTATCAAAATATCTGTATCTAGAGATTTATCCATGGCATGAAGAATTAGATCATCGAATTCAAACAATCCATTATTTTTTTTATACTCAAGCCATTCAATAGTGAAATCCATTAATTCCTCAAGAGAGGTAAGTAATGAATATCTTGGTATATCTATCTGAGATACCAATTTATTAATCCTATATATTATCTGTTTATCAAATACCTCTGATCCAAAGTTTGATACTATCAGAGATGATAATGCATAATGTAGTGTCATATCAAATACTGGCTCGTTGAAATTCTTATTCAATGCATATAGTCCATCCATTTTCAAAGTATATTTTGTGAATGTATAATCAAGTTTAATCTCCTCATCATAATACCAACTGGTGTATAGTTTAGCAAACTCCCTTAGATGATATTCACAGCTACTTTTGCATATCTCACAATTCCTTGTATCCCAGTGAATTAATTTTCTAGAATTTGCTGTCACCCTCTTGGCAATCGAGTGTATTGTTCCAAATACAACTGATTTACCATCAGTCCTTGCAAATAATCTATCTCTTGCAGTATTCACAGCTTCATTCGTGAAACTTAGATAGGTAATTCTCAACTCGGAGAAATTATTCCTCAATCGTATCAACTCATTGATGAGTAATGTAGTTTTTCCGGTACCTGGATATCCAATAATTTTGTTATGTACTCCCAATATTATCTCATCTGAGTTCATTGATACAGAGATTCATTATTTTATTTTTAAATAAAAATTAATCAATAAATCTGATCCTAACTGTATCATACACAGTTCTAAGTATATAATCCACAATCTGATCAACCAACTCTATTGAGATGATACCTTTTTTCATAGCCATCTCAGATATAGTTGCACTCCAGCTCTGTATTGCAGCATCTCTTGGCAATAACATCACAATCAACTGTGGTATATACACACATACAGCATAGAGTGTACTCTCTTTCAATCTAATATCTGTTGAATTGGGATCTGGTAGTGAGAAAATCACAGTTATGATAGAATAAAAATCAAACTCATCATCTATGGTAACAAGACCAAATTTGTATTTGTAGGATTCACCGTATTTTGCTATTTTACTTTTAACATATTCAGATATCACATCAATATCAATAGCCTGGTATCCAGGTAATAGATTTACATTATTTATCAAGCTATTAGTACCCTCTGTACTCATATTCAATGCAAGAAACTGTTTTTTCTTCTCAAATAATAAGCCATGTATCATGGTATTGAATTCAATACCCTTATCATATGCATTCACAACTCTGACCATGTACATCACAATTCTTGTTGTATTTTTCTTGTTAAGAACAGAATAGAATGGTGTGAATTCATTACCTTCATAGAAATCATGGGTGGTTTCAAATATCATAAGTACTTTAGAAGGGCCTAGCATCTTGATAAAGGCCTGTTGATCTGCTTTTATATGCATGAATAATTCAGATGTGACAATATACAATGGAGATCTCTCTTTGAATAAATCAAAACTGAAAGTATCTATCCTTCTGTCCACAATTTCTAATTTACCATCAAGAGAATGTGCCAACGGTTGCTTATCAATATTTCTGAAAAAATCAACTAGATTATCACTATCGTGATGCAAGATATGTACTTCCACTAATTAATCTAAGTATAATAGATATAAAAATTCTCTGTATCTTGATTTTTGATTTCATGAGGATATTTGTATATACCTACTATTTTTGAAAATTCTAATAATTTTTGATTTTTCTATCCAAAGTTCATCATTGACTAGATTCCTATACTTAGAATTGAAACTATTTCGTATTTTTGATTAACAAAAAGCGAGTACTTGATATCACATTGACTAGATTCCTATACCTAGAATTGAAACTATTTCGTTTTTTTGATTAAAAAAAAGCGAGTACTTGATATCACATTGACTAGATTCCTATACCTAGAATTGAAACACAGCTTGAAATTTTGCCAATTTTAGAACGTGAATAAAGCTACATTGACTAGATCCCTATACTTAGAATTGAAATTATTTCGTATTTTTGATTAAAAAAAAGCGAGTACTTGACATAACATTGACTAGATTCCTATACTTAGAATTGAAATTATTTCGTATTTTTGATTAAAAAAAAAGCGAGTACTTGACATCACATTGACTAGATTCCTATATTTAGGATTGAAACAAAGGTTATCTGAGATGGCAGATAAATTAGAGATGTTAGAGTCACATTGACTAGATTCCTATACTTAGGATTGAAACTTCGGGGAGATTCATCAGATAATTATCTCTGGCATGTTACACTAACTAGATTACTATTTAATATTGAAACTCATCAATTGAATATTCAAGGCCAAACAAAGTCAATTAATACTTTGAAACGCTTCGCAGAAGCTCTGTAATATTTCTCTTTCTGTCCATATTCATTTTTAACAGTCTCAATCAACTCAACTAAATCCATTGAGATCAAATCATCAAGATGTCTTCTTACAGTTCCAGGATTCATTTTCAATTCCTTTGCAATACCAATTATATTCATCTTATTATCAATCAATAACTTGAGCAATTTCTCTTTCTTATCATGAAATAGTAATGGTATCGCTCTGAAATCAGTTAACTCCTTCAGATCTTTAATCTCCTCCACGCTCATTCAACCTCCTCTAGTAAATTATACAATCGTGTGGAGATCAAGGCTGATAGTGGAAATTTAATCATCTCAACAAGTATTGCAATTAACATCATTGGGATAAAAAATGCCAGATTAATATTTTCATCTGGCTTGTTTCCAAAGAATTCAGTAGTTCTGAAAATTATATAGGGTATCTCAAAAATTATATAGAATATAGACCATGTTATGAATATTCTTTTTGGATATTTTGATAGTAATTTGAAATTCTCATGTATCGCCAATTTCAAACTATTATGATTACTTATACCTGGAAGAATATTTATCAGTAAAATATAACCTAGAAAATCTATTATAAACCCAATAAAATAGTATGTAACGCTTATATCAATATTATTCCCATGTTGTGAGTATACTGGAATATATGTACTTGGCTGTACCAGATTAAACATCAATATATATAACAGATATCTCCACCAGCTTTTCCTGAAATAGACAAATGCTCCTTTGAATTCTGCATACATATTTCCAGAAGATAGAATATCATATGCCAACCCGAATTGTGATGTCAGAAATACATTGAAAATTATTATTACTGATATAAACACAGTAGATGCAGCGATTATAAGTAAATTATCATTTTTAATATCTAACAGAAATAATATGGTAAAAAATATCGCCATTATCATAAACGCACTTGCTGCTGCAAATATCTCTGTGGCAAAGAATGCTCGTATATTATTTTTGAACAGAATCCAACTGATCTTGATATCTTTTACACTCTCAGAAACAGTATTTTTTGAATTCATCTTACATTTCCAAATAATATAAATAAATAATATAATCTCTTTATTTAACCTTTTTTATAATAATTGCATACTTTGCACTGTTTGCAAAAAATGCAAAAACTGCAAAATTTCTAGTCAAGTATTTCAGACGAAATTAATTAAGTTTATATAATAAATTTGGTATGATAACTATATACCGAGAAACGGAAGTATTTATATGAATACCGAACTTAAAATACAAACAACTGATCTATACAAGGATTTTGGACCTGATGTGCAGGTTCTGAAGGGTATAGATCTCAAAATAAAATCAGGTGATTTTATCGCTCTCATGGGACCATCAGGATCTGGCAAGAGTACTCTTTTGAATATTCTGGGTGCATTGATCAGAGGTACTGAAGGAGAGGTCGAAATTAACGGACGATCTATAAATAATCTGAATAAAAAAGAATTAACACTGATTAGAAGGCATGAGATCGGTTGGATCTTCCAGGATTTTAATCTACTACAGAATTTGACTGCTATTGAGAATGTAATGATCCCTCTACATCTTGATGGTATGACTGGAAAGAATGCCACTGAGAAAGCTATGAAACTACTTGAGAGGGTAGATCTTGCAGACAGAGCACATCATCTCACAGATGCACTTTCTGGTGGACAACAACAACGAGTAGCAATTGCTCGTGCACTTGCAAATGATCCCGATATAATTCTTGCTGATGAGCCTACTGGCAACCTTGATTCTGAATCTGGAAAGTCAATTATCAATCTCTTTTTAGAATTGGCAAAAGAGGGAAAATCAGTGCTTATGGTGAGCCATGATGTAGCACTTGCAAATTCTGCTCACAAAGTATATGTGTTGCAGAATGGAAAGCTAGTTGAGGAAATTGATAGTATGGAGGTAGAGATCTGATGGGTATCATGAATATACTAGATTCTGCATTTCATTCATTCCAATCAATATTGAGAAATAAGAGAAGATCAACTGCAATGATTGCAGGAATTATTCTTGGTGTATCAATTCTATCTGGAATTATAATATACACAGAAGTATTACAACAGGAAAATTTCGAGAGTATTGTTGATAGTGCTGAATATGAGGTTTCATTCAAAGTAATCGAATCAATACATGGAGAGTCTCATCTATGGGATGTATCATCATTAATACAGAATGATGTACGAATAGAGAGTTCCACAGTTATCACAGGACCTCGTACATCAGTATTTGACAATGAGAAAAATTCATTTGTATTGACTCTATCATCGGAATTAGAGGATCTTGATCCCGAAAGTGAACTATCTGCATTCACACCACTGTTTGTACGGGATAATTTCACAGATACATCCATCTCAGATAAGATAACATCCTCAATCGTGGGTTCATTCAATCTTACCAGTACGGAGACTAATCAAACAGTTATACCCGAGATTATTGCAACTCAGTTTAATCTTCAGGTAGGTAGTATTATTGAGCATATCAATATCACAGTGGCAGAAACTGTTGAGAGAGGACCTAGTGCAGGAGTACCTGCAAAATCAGAGACCTTCACATTGGAGAATGTGGAAGTTACCGGAATATACAGCTCATCTGGTGGTGCAGCAGGTTTATTTGCAAATTTTGAATCATCTAAGCTATACTTCAACACCGCAATTCTAGATAGATTTGGTGAAAATGTGATGCCATTGATTAATGAATACAAGTATCAGTATCTTGCAGTAAAAATAAACAGCAATGAATTCACAATTACAGATCTAGATCTGATGAACACAGAGATAAATACATTGATCAATGATATCTCTCAACTGGCAATAGGTGAATCTGGTGATACAACAATAGAGGGAACAAATGAGATAGAACAATTACTCGGTCCATTTGAGATACTCAATGTATTGCTGATAATATTCGATGTTATACTTGTATTGCCTCTTGTCATACTGTGTCTTTATCTGTTATCATTTGGACTAGAACTTGCTCTTGAGGAGAGAAAAAGAGAGATTGGCATCTTCAAAGTACAGGGTGCAGATTCGAAACAGATTTTCACTATGATACGAAATGAATCACTAGTTCTTTTCTCATTAGGTGCAACAATCGGTTATCTCTCATCAATATTCGGTGCATGGATAATAGGTTCTGCAACTGGATTTATGGAGTTTGATCTTGATAATATAAATCAATTCAACCAATTTGTATCATTCAATGTGGCTGCACTGGTAACCTCCGTTCTGATAATTCTTGCAGTACTAACTATCAATGTATACAAGAAAGGCAGGGAGTTCATTGATCTAGAGGTAACAGAGGCAGTACAGAGAGGGTCTAAGATAAAAAAAGGTTTCTTCAGAAGAAATAATCTTGATATATTTATGGTGGCCTACGGATTACTGGCTGGACTGATCAATATACTGATCTGGGAGACTCAATTCTTTGAGGCAGAATTTTTCAAGAAAATAAATTTTGATCCCAACACATTCATCTGGACATTAATCATTGATTTTCTAGGTATTATATTCCTGTGGCTAGGTGCTGCAATATCTGGTGCAAGAATTGCAAAATGGTTACCACAGAAAAGTGAGAGATTATTCTTATCTCTACCCAAATTGAAGAATGTGGCACTCATCATCAGATCAGGTCTTAAAAGAAGGGGAGATATAGATAATCTTGTGTTCATAATCGTATTAACATTATCAATATCGACACTTGCAGGTATCCAGGGTGTGACTGATCAGGCACTTGCCGAGGATACTCTGGAGTATAATATCGGTGCAGATTACAAAATCACTTTCTCAAGTAGGAGTAACCGTTCTGCGGATATAATGCAATATACAGGAGTGAAAGAGGTAATGGAATTACCAACAGTATCTGCGAGTGTGCTTAGTTCCAGTACCACGGTCTATGGTATGAATCCAGATATTATCAGCTCATTACTCTGGCATGATCTTGGATTTGAAGAGGTCAGTCTTGAGAAAGCACTTGCAGACTTCAAAGTAAAGGGTGATATACCAAAAGTAATGATAGGTACTTTACTTGCAGAGGAACTAACTGCTTCAATTGGAGATGAGATCAATCTCAGAGTAAAAATTGCAGATCCAGTTGAGAATGTGACTGATATTGCCAGATTAAAGGTAAAGGTTATTGGTACATTCAATCACGCACCTGGAGGTGTGGATCAGGACTCAATAGTGGCAAATTATGATACAATCACTGAATTACAATCACTTATTGCTAATAATACACTAGTCTATGATGATCAGATACCAGCGAATACATATCTTGTGAATGCTAAGAATGGTGTGGATAAAAATGCACTTGAGAGAGATTTCACATCACTTGAGGGCTATAATGAGATCAGAAATGTAGAGAGAGAGATTTCTGAGATTGGTCAGGAGAATAACTATGGTATTCCTGGATTACTAACAATGATGTATCTTACCTCTTTAATTGCATCAATTATCTCTGCATTCGCATTCTCTGCTATAATTATGGAGAGGAGAAAGAGAGAATTTGCAGTACTGCAAACTGTTGGAGCAACATCAACCCAGATATACACCACTGCATTTGGAGAGAATTTTCTGGTGATGCTGACCTCAGTTATCTGGGGCACTATTGCAGGACTGGGGTTGAGCTATCTGATGAATGGGTTCTTTGCATTCATTGGTGAATTTCTCGGACGTGGTGAATTACCAAGAACTATTGTGCTTGAGTGGAATACCCTGATTATCAATGGCTTGATTATACTGGTGGGTATGCTGTCTGCCACTCTGATCTCTGTGATTTCAAGTGTTAGACAAGACCTTACAGAGGCAACAAGGACTATTTGAGGTGATATTATGGAGTTAACAGAAACACAATCCAAACAATTAATTCTTGCAAGAAACCTGTATGCTATCTATAAAGGAAAAGGAGATAGTCAGAATGTGGTGGCATTATCTGGAATAAACTTGGATATGAAAGATGGAGAATTTATCTCCATAGTTGGCCCTTCAGGTTCTGGTAAATCATCTCTACTCAGAATTCTTGGAGGACTTCAGAACCCATCAGCAGGTAGAATATTCTATCACGGTAATGAGATCACTAAATTAGATGAGGATGCACTTGTTCCTTTCAGAAGGAACTACATCGGCTATGTATTCCAAGAGGGTAATCTTATACCAACACAATCTGCATTCATGAATGTGGTGCAGACACTTAGGTTTGCAGGTGTAGAGAGAAATGATGCAAGAGCCAGAGCTACTGAGACACTGGATAAACTAGGTATCAAGCATAGAATGCATGCATTACCTAGTAAATTATCTGGTGGAGAGCGTCAGAGAGTGGCAATTGCAAGAACTCTTGTGATGAAACCGAAGGTAATATTTGCAGACGAGCCAACTGGTAATCTTGATTATGAGAATTCAGAAGCTGTTATGGGACTATTCAAAGATCTACACAGAGAAGAGAATACTGCTTTTCTAGTGGTGACTCATTCCAAGCATACTTCAAAATATGCAGATAGATCAATAGAATTGAGAGATGGTAGATTTGTGGGTGAACATGGTTTAGACATGGATATTGATGACCTTGATCTATCTAGAAAAGTTTTGATACAACCTGATGGGACACTTAACTTACCACTGGAGATGTTGAAATTATTATCAATGTATGGTAATCTATGGGATTTCAGTGTGGTCAAGGAAGGAGATTCACATTATATCAAAGCAACACCGGCAGAGGTATCTGATCTAGGTGGTCATAAACACGAATTCTGTCCGGTCTGTAAGAAAGCGGTAAAACCAAGTGATGGGCAGTGTAATTCATGTGGTGCCAGCTTGATGTGATTAATTATCAATCAATGAAGCAATTATAAATAAAAAATATGTGTATCTTTCATCCCCCTTGAATAATCAATACCATTTATCGTGAATTTCTATAAATTCATCTAATTTAAGTCCATTTAAATGAGTTGTTGCATATTTTTGACATTAATATTAATTCAGCAATTTTTCAGTCATGACTACAGGGGGTGAAAGATACACTAATTAACTGATTTATAATGTATTGGGAATTATTGTATAAATGCTTATTGAGCCATCTCATCTGTGTTTTTCATTGTAAACAGGTATTTCAGAATAAGTAATATTACAACTATTATTACAATATATGAGATCAGTATCAGTATTCCACCACCAGATTGCCAGATAGATCCTACCTCGTTTGAGACATTACTGGTGATGACATATACATACATCTCAGATACTGTTTTGTTCTGTGGAAAATATGAATTTGTAGTTAAATAGCTGAAAGATTCTGGATTGTCTGCAACCTGGAAATTGATCTGCTTCCAAATATTTGTACTGCTGTTCCAGAACAACAGATCTAGCTGAGCTCTATCATCATCAATATTTCTTCTCAGATATGTGAGTGAGAGCTCAAAAGATACTTTCTGTTTCAGATCTGTTTGTAATGTGATTATTTTACTCCTTGCTTCATCATTTGTTACTTTGTCATAGGAAGGAACTCCATCAGGCAATTCATCAGTTGAATTGAATGTGAGAGTGAAGTTTGGGGTATTATCTGATAAAGTCAAGAGATCACCATTTCCCAGGTCAATAATATCTTGATTTGCAATACTGACAGTTTCAGCATAGATATTACTCATTAATCCCAAATTAACAATTATAAATAGTAAAGATATTTTAAATTTCATTTTTGATTTCTCCTATTAATATAAATTCACCTTAAATAGTCAGTATTTAATAGTTATCATGCCACCAAATCACATATCCAGGCCAGAATGGAGGCCATAAATAGGTATGAATTTCGGGATTGGGCTCCTTAGTTGTTGAAGAAACGGTATAAGGACCATTTCCAGCAATATTCGCCTGATGTCTTTGAGGTCCATTCAATGTGTTATAGTATGGTGTTGCAAATTTTGTATAATCTCTTGGACAGCCACCGCTATTACCACCACATGCGTATCCAGCTGTTTGGTGGTACCCCGCATTCGTGATAGCAGTTACAGCTGCGCTTTCTGTTGAATAAGAACCTGACCATGTAGTTCTAGTAGAGGCAGGATGTGGATGACCAATTCCCCCACCATCGAAACACCAACTACTTTCCCAGATAGTACAGGCTCTATGTACACTCAAAGATAAACCATCTTCTTGTACCTCCATTTTTTCACCTACATATTCAAATAAAATATCCATATTAGCTCTATTTTCTATGCTATAATCCACAAATCCATATGGATTAAGCTCATTTACAGGTTTAAAATCATTTTTAATGATTTGTTCATCATCTGATTTAATCATTTTTGTGAAGTAATCATCCACTATTTCAGTCAGAACAGATGCATAAATCCGTCCTAGACGAATAATATCACTATCATCAATTTCATTTTCAACTTTTTGCACATCATAATTGATATACATATTATTATCAACTTCAAAATAATTGTCATTGAATATTACCCATGCGTTTGTTGCAATTTCAAAATCTATACTCAATAAAAAATCAATATCTGATATTGGTTCCTCAGTTAGATCTTCTTGAGCATATTGATTTTGATAAAAACCCATTGATAATACTAAAATAATTCCAAATGGAAATATATATTTCCTAAGTATTAATTTATTATACATTGTTAATTTATCAGAATGCAACCAATATTTAATTTTTTTCATTTCGAAAGCTAGAATTGTAAAATAATGCGTATTTCTTTCACCCATCATATAAAATACTTAAGTTTGATAATTAATTTTATCAAAGATCGCGAAATGTGCAGGAATTAAACAATTTTTTATATTTAATTAATGAAATATCTAGTTTCTAGTCCTTAAAATCTGATATTTAGAAACTTTTATAGCTGTGAAACATAAATTATTAGTTCTGAATATGCAGAAAATAGATACTTTGATCTATTTTCATCTTTAGATGATGTTGAAACATTGTTAATAGAGAATGTATTGTTGAGAACAGATTATGATAAATTAGAAAATGAAAACTTAAAAGATGAAAACAATCGTCTTAAATCAGAATTGGCAAAATATAAATCTCCACATATTCCAAGTTCCAAACAATTATATCCTAAAAAAAGATATAAATCATCTGGATTACCAAGGAAAAACAAACCTGAGAGGGGTGGAAGTAAGAAAGGTAAATCTCAGATAAATAGAACCAAAAAAGAATTACCTAAAACTGAAAAGAATAATTTTGTAGATTGTTGTAAAAACTGTGATAAAAAAGCAGATTCGGAAGATCAAATACTTCAGTTTTCGAAAACAGTTATTGACATTCCTGAAGAAATAAAACTTCAACAATATCAATATAATATTTACAAACATAAATATAAATGTGGAACTACAACAGTTGCAGAACCACCCACATTAAGTGGAACAATTATAGGTCCAAATTTGCTCTCATTAATAGGTAGTATAAGATACAACACAGGTGCCAGTTTTGCCAAAATTTCAAAAGTTATAAATGACGTGACTAGATATAGTTTTTCTCAAACTGCGATATTTAGAGGTTATGAAAAACTATGTGATAGTTTAGAACCAGTTGCGAATAAAATCGCAACTGATGTGATGAATTCAGATTCTATTCAGATAGATGAAACAAGTCATAAACTTGTGGAAGAAAGTAAAGGTTCCAAAAATTGATCTCTGAAAATATGGGTTTGGACTTTTAGAAATGAAAAATTTGTTTTTTATCTTGTGCATAAAAGCAGAAGTCAAAAAGCTTTAGATAAAATGTTTACCTTTCTTAAAGATGGTAAAGGATTTTCAAGAAAGAACGGAAAAAATATTAATAATAATCCAACAAATCAATTTCATATACGGATAAAGAAATAAATAATGATAATATCAAATTAATTACTTGGTCAATAGTAGTGCAGGAATTGGTAAAATAGTCTATGGCAAATCTCCAGATGTGCTATCTGCCATCGCACTGGGATCATGTGTTGGTGTTGTGATATATGATCCGCTGATAAAAATATCTGGATTAGCACATGTTGTCCTTCCCAAGAGCTCTGAGAACAAAGCAAGAAATTTGGAAAGAGATCGAGATAGACCTGGTAAATATGCAGATCTAGCTATACCAACTTTGATTAACAAACTAAAGAGAATGGGTGCATTGAAATTACATGCAAAGATCGCAGGTGGTGCGGGTGTATTCAAAATATTAATTGAGAATTATACTGATCACATTGGAATTAGAAATTCAAATGCAGTGGTTGAACAATTGAAAAAATATAGAATACCAATTATAGCCGCGGATGTGGGTGGTGAGGCCTCAAGAACTATTCAATTCTATACTGAGACACTTACATTCAAGTTGAAGAAAACTACAACAATAGAGACAATGAAAAATTACAAAATAGAATATGAATTTCTCTAACTCTTTATATCAGTTTTAATTATTCAAAATCTGTTAATTTATAGAATATAATACCCGTCAATAGAAAAACTGTATTGAATAAGATCATCAAATTAAATCCAAATATAAACGATGCAATAGAATCTGTAATAAACCATGTAATTAATGCTAAAAGTATGATCCTTTTCTGATTTTCTCTATCTTCCCTTGATAAACCAATAAAAATTAATCCAATAAAATACATCAAGGTACCTATTATGCTGATTAATAATAGTAATACTCTCTCACTAGACTGATTCATACCTGTTGATATTATTTCAGAACTCATAGAGGTGATAAATTCAATCATGAACGATTGAAATAGTATTGATACAAAATAAAAGAAATCACCTGCTGCTAATATGATGATTCCAAACCCGAGTAAACTTGTTTTCTCTTTCATGGTGATTGATATACCATTTAATGTTATATAAACTTGCTTAATGTATGATAAATCATACATAATGCAAATTATTTTTACATCACATGTAAGTTAAATCTGTAAAAATGTTAGATTTAATTTACATTATTAGTCAGAATGATCTTGACAAAAGGAATGAATTAATTATTATACTGTAAATCAGGTATTATGGATTTAAAATCAATTAGTTGGACCATAATATTTATAGTTTCACTGATCATCGATATTATAATTCTTATTTTTCTAACCATCAATAATATGGATATTATTCTTTTTATTGTAATTTTCCTTGCATTATTTAGTGCGTACAGGCTGATTGATATGTGGAATATGGATGAGCGAACAGATCAAGCACTTGATGATGCAGCTAGAGTCACAATTAAAATTTTCAGCTTCATTAGTGTTATGCTTGGTTCTATTTTCATACTTGTTGGATATCTTGATTTCCCAATTTTTAGAATTATCGGATTAACTCTGGTGATTGTTTCACTTGTTCTGATATACATACATAGCATGTTATCAGGTTATTACGCAGACAGGATGTCATAAAATGGCGAAGAAAAAAACATCAGAGGAGTATGGTATTGATTGGCAATGTCATCTCAAAGTGTTCCGTGCAAAAAATGATCTAACACAGGAAGATATTGCAAAAGCACTAGGGATAACTAGACAAACAATCTCTGGAATTGAGAAGAAGAAATACAACCCATCATTACTTCTGGCATATAAAATTTCCAAATATTTTTCTGTAACAATTGAGGAAATGTTTTCCTTTTCAGAACTAGAAAAATAATTAATTTCATTGATTTTTTTATCTATGAAATATTAATTTAAAGGAATATAGATTCATTGAAATACGATACATAATAGATTCATATGAAATCAATGCCAGAAGAGTTGTTACACTATTCAATTTTTGATAATCCCATGTATGATTTTTTAAGTACAAGTGAAAAAGAGTATCTTAATAATTATAAAAAGTCTAAAAGGGTTAAAAATAGATTAATGCAGTTCAAAGGAGAGGGTAGTGATAATTTAACCGTACTCTATCTATTCAGACTGGATAATTTCAACTATCTTGACTTTTTCAAAATATTATACCTCATAAAATTACAGCGAGAGGGAATTGAGAATATCAAAATCGTAATGGACAAAGAGTATCTGCGAAGTAAAGGTATAGAAGAATACACGATCACCGAATATACAAAAATACTTGACCGTAGCTTCAGATTACTTGGTGCACCAACTCAGAGTATATCTATAATTGATCAGGATAATTTTTACTCCAAGTTACTAAAAGATCAGAAATACAATAAACTACTCAGATCTATAAATCTATCTGGATTAAATAAATATCAGATAGATTTACACGATTTTATCAGTATTTTGAAATTAAATTATATTGCATCCACCAATGATTTTGATATGTTGTTAACTGATTTCAATAAATTTGATCTATGTATTTACTGTCAAGATATCCTAAAAAATAGTGCCAAGATAAACTCTCCAGATATTTTAACATTGATTGAACTACCTTTACTTTATCTTAAAACAAATGATGAGATTGTTATACCCAATATTTTTGATATTAACAGTATAGAATCAATTATAAAAAATACAATATGTAATAGAGATGCATCTGCAAAAATATACAACTACTTCATCAAACTATTCATTCAGCTGGTATATGAGGTTCCTGATGAATTAAATGAATTACTAAAAAATTATTCATCATTAATAAGCAAAAAAGGAACTGATAGTGAATACAAACTAAAGGTGGATATCATCGGTAAATCTATAATACTGATTTTTGAATATTTCACAGATAAATTGGGCATTGCGAATAAACCTGAAATTATAGAGATAATTGGAACCTCTGATATATTTGATGCACTTAGAAATAAAATCAGATTTGATCTGTTCAAAATAATACTTAATGCAGATAATGAGATAGAGTACTCTGATCTGCTAATAGATATAAAAAAACTGAATAAAAATATTGATCCATCTACAATCTCAAAAGCAGTGAAAAGACTGGAATCACTTAATTTAATCGGTGTACGGGATGTTCAAGGATCTAGAAAGAAATATCTAAGAGCACTTGCAAAAAAATATAATATACAGATTTCCTGATGAGAATATCACTGAGATACCGCATTCAGATATTGTGTTTCTTACATATTTTCCATAATTGTTGTGTAAAATATTTACTTGAGGTTCTTATATTCGCAACATCATATCCTTTGGCAAATGTATTGTAGAAGATTGCAGAATTACCAAATATCCTACTTAGTAGTTTCTCATGTGTATCCAGTAGTTCCGGGCTAATATCATTATTAATTGTACTTGCAGGTAAATACATCTCAATATCCTTTTTGCTTGGTGGCCACCTTTGATTCTTGATACTACTCAGACCATTTACTAGTTCTTTATTATCAAGATCTGCATATTTAAGAAAATAAAATGGTGTATATCCTCTGGTAATTATGTGAAATAGCAACATTGCAAGATACCAATAATCAGTCTGCATACTTGGCCCCTCTACATTCTTGAAAAATTCCACAGGTGGTCCAAAACCAGGAATACCACTTGTACCCTTAACAAGAGGTGAAAGATCTTTCCAATCATTCTCTGCTGTTTTAATAAAACCACTACCATCCAGATCCATCAGAGTTAGCTCTAATCTGTTGTTATCACAGTTCAATCTAATATTGGTAGGGGCCAGATCTCCATGTATTACATTCATCTTGTGCAGAATATACACAGTACTACTGAGTTCATATGCAATCCTGATAAATTCTTCAAATTTGATACTGGATTTATCAAGATCTATCAGAGAATGTTTCATCTCAGTTCGGCTATACAGATCAAATCCCGGTATATAATTGTAAATTGTACAGGGATAGCTCTCATCATCAATTGTAATTGAACCAAAATCCAGTGGGAAATTTTTTAGCAATGTTCTTTCCACAAATTTCTCTCTACTGGCCAATTTCCTCAATCTTGGCAATAGATGCTTATTGAGATACTGAGCCCTCTGTTGTTCACTCTTATTCTCCACATTGTATACTTTGATAACCAGCTTAGATCTGGTAAGCTGTACAGAGTAAAGTGTAGCTCTTGATGCAACCATTCTCTCAATCTCAACATTATTGTATCTACCAGTTCTGATATTCAGATCTGCCTTCATAATCTCTCCCCATTAATATCTGAGATCAGATGAATAATTCCAACTGATATATCATCCTTCACATCAGTATCTTCAATACTTATTAGAAAATTATCTAGAATACTCTGAATTTTGTTATCTATCTCTCTTCGTTGACGATTTTTATTACTCTTGACATACTTCATGTATTTAACAAGATTTCTGATAACCTGTCCTGCAAATAATTTGGGTAACTTACCAGATGGGAAGCCCATTCCATCGGATGCAAGTACATAGAACACACCCTCTTTAAGGAATGGAATATTGTGTATCATTATCATAGGTTTTCTAAAAGGTGTACTCTTGGATAAATACCCGGATAAATGTCTTGAAGTTGCTTTATGTGGCAATAGATGATGTGCAGAGGCACTGATTCCATCTGATCTCAGCTGTATAATACTTCCATCTCCAAGATAGCTCATATATACCTTTATACCATCAGTAACAATCAGTATAAATGTGGATTTGGATAGAGAATTCCTCTCTCTCAATCTTGTGGTAATTCTGTTCACGGATACATCAATGATCTCCTCAAAATTCTCTCGGATATTTGAAGCCTCCAAACTGGTGAAAATCTCATCAAATACCTCAATTGAGATCTCTGCTGCCTCTTTTCCACCGATTTTCTCACCATCTCTCTCTCCTGAGTTTGTTATTCCATCACAGATCACTACACCTCTGAAAACTTCATTTCTTGATTTTAATTTGCATATTCTATCCTCATTTTTATTGATCATCGCTCTGTTTGCAGTTCCCACATTTATGGATACTGAAGCCTCATCAGAGATGAGAGTACTCTGTATTGGAATAAAATCTGTCTTCACTTCTGGCTTCTCAATAATCAATGATGGATAATTATCCTTTGAATGATCTATTTTATCCTCTATTGTCTCCTCTATTTTAACAGTATCTGATTTCTGAGTATCTATCTCATCCGAATTGATAGTATCTCCTTCCGAATTGATAGTATCCCTATTCAATGTGAAAGACAATACAATTCTACCATTTTTCAGAATGGAATGTCCTCTACTTTCAAAATAGTCTTTGAATATTTCCCTAAGATTTCTATTCATATTATGATAATCGGGTAAATATTGAAGTACATCACTCCACAACTGTTCTTTCCTGTTGTAATTATCTATCTCAATTCTATCAATTGTTTTCTCCAAATTCTTTACAAATACTAGATAAGTATGTTTATTATCAGTATCGATAATGAGGTTGATATAATAATTCTCAACAAGTATTTTTTTGCTATTTGACAGTAATATTCTTCCAATATTGAAATATTCGTGGATTGATAGATCTTTAATCAATTGATTATTTATTTTTGATTTAAGTTTAATATACTCTATTAATATTCTATCAGTATTATAGAACCAATTATCTCTTGATCCCATTTCAAGCATTTCTAGTTGTACTCTCTCAATAAATTCATTGATAAATATTTCCTGTTTTGATATGATAATTATCTTTCCATTCTGATTATCTATGAATTGTTTAATTGTGTAGCCATATATTTTGATATCTTTAAATTCATCAAGAATATATTCTACAATCCAATTTTTTAGAGGTCCCTGTATTAATGGAACGTTCTGTATTTTCAAATTATCTTTGTATATTCCAAATGATGATAATAGATTTATATCTGAGAGTATTTGTACAGTGTAATTATTGGTAATCATATTCTCAAATTTTCTCTTGATATACTTTTTATTTATCACCAATAATTCTCTGGTCTTGTAATGCTCAAGTACTATAAAATGAAAATGCTCTGTATATTCAAACTGTTCCAGAACAAGTTTATTATCTGAAAATGCTGTATTCAAATTACTATCATAGATCTCATTTGCAATCTCTGCTAACCATTGATCCAGATATATACTCAGTATCTTCTGTACAGTTGAACATTCAATTCCTGTGATGGATGAAATTGAATTGCTACTAAGCACAAATTTATTGGTCAATATAGTGGTGAATGCAGACTTCACTTCATTTATTTTGCCAGATCTTACCACAGACCAAAGGTACTGATTAAGCTTCAGTATTTTAAATTCCTCCTTCTATATTATTTCGATCTTTTATTAAAATTGCTGTATAATTGTTTGAACTAATAGGTTAACCACTCCAATAAGTTATCTATTTTGCCATAAGTATGGCAGTAGAGGATGTGAAGAATTCTCTCAATAATTCTGGATTATCTGTTTCCAAATAGTGACTGCTGGATTGGGCAATCTCTTTCAACATCTCTTCATTTGCCTTGTTACCTCCATAATTGATGGTACAAATAGGATATTTTGCATTGATCTCTCCTGCAAGTCGGTATGGTTCATCACCAAGGTTATGCTTTCCATCTGATAACAGAAATATCACCACGGATCTGTGTAGATTACCAATATTCTCAAAAGCCTCATCAGATGTCTCATCATTCATAAATGCATCTGCAATCCTCTCTGCATGTTCCAGTGCAAGAGTAACATTTGTTCTGCCACCTCCTGCAATCTTGACAGGTGAATCTATCACATTTATTCTGTTGAATAAATCCTCATCAGTAATCTCATGTGATAAATTTCCCCAGATTTCATTATTACCGAGTAATGTCTCAAGGCTTACATAATTGTATCCCATTAATTTCTGTGTCTCCTCTGAGAATGCCACACCACCAACATAGAATGATTTTCTGGCAGATGATCCTGCAAGTCTACCAAGAAATGCATTGGATGCATCCTTAACCTCTATTGATTTGTTTTTATCAGGTGATTTCCCTATATTTTTCATGGAGGATGATCCATCCAGTACAAAAACTACTAGATTTAGGTGGCTAACCTCCTGAATATCACTCATCTCATCATCAAATTGTGATACCTCATCAAATAGTGCTTCCAAATTATCGTCATTTTCAAAACTCATTTTATCACTTTTTCTGAACTAAATAGTTCTGAATTATAATTCACATCAGAGTAAATAAAGTTGCCTAGAATTTCTATGAAATGATGGTATTTTTTTCATTATTTATTGCCATAATTATCAATGAGATATGGTATTTTATACCCTCAAAATATTATTATACATATATTAACCTCATTAAACCTTAATTATAAATATAATGTAAATGATAAAAATATATAATTAATAATACATTAATTTATCTAGCTATGGATAGGTGCGAATTGAAAAATTATGCTAGAAACTGTAATTATTGAATTAAATGAATAATTTTTTTTAAACAACATTTATACGCATTTCAATATTGAAAAACTTATCAGATACAAAATTATAATTGCTCAGGCTTACATCTAGATAAATTGATTTGACTCAATTGTATTTATCCAATCATAATAAGCCAAATTTATCACTGTCTGATAAAAAACCAAAAACAGTTATAAGTGATGCAAATATAAACTACTTAATATGGCAAAGAAAAAGTCAACTTTAACAACAATAGGGATGCTTCTGGCACTGATCGGAGGTATACTACAGATCGTGTTTGGTGTAATGTCAATACTTGGTTCTCCATTTGGTGGTACAGAACACCTCCTGGGAAATCTAGTAGGTGGAATAATTTCAATTCTGTTTGGAATACTGCTGGTATTCATCTACATGGATAAGATAAATGTGGGTGAAGGACTAGTTCTCGGAATCGTAATACTTGTAATTGGTATTGTAGGAGCCGGTGGCTGGTTGAGCTTAGCTGGACTTGGTGGAATACTAATAGTCATCGATCAGTTTGTATAATACTACAATATTAACCTTCGGGTTTAAATTAAAACCTACAGAAATAACATATATTAAATAAATAATCACATACATTATAATTATGTCAAATAATGATGATTTAGCTGAGACAATAAAAAAAGCAGCTATTAATTTCTTATATTTCCAAGATAGCATTTAACTTTAACGTCTAATTTGTCGTTTAAACAGCTGATACTACATTTTTTAATTGTAGCAACTAATTTTTCTTTTTCAATAAAACTGCGATATTTTGAATTTCAGGGCTCAT
>JAJRQD010000086.1 GCA_024280435.1 archaeon
ACCAACATATATAATACTTATCCAATTGTAGTACTGATATGAAGTTCAATGTATCAATATAGGTATTTTATTGCATATCTCAATCAATCTCATTTAACAATTTTAGGAAAAATATTACTTTGGAAATAAAAAATCGTACTGACTGTCTCATGTATAAAATTTATCTAGATATGTTTAATAGTGGTGCTGAGAGTCTAAGTATAACAAATAGGAGCTGATATTTGAGATGTACAAAAAAGCATTTGAAAGCAAGTTTGTTCTACCAGTTAATACTGATAAAGTCAGGTTTTATCGATCATCAAGTGTAAATGCTCTTAATCATATTTTCATACCCCGGAGAGAGGGTGACCATCGATCTATCTGTGGATTCTCTTTGAAAAATACATTTGAGGTAAATGAACCAGAAGTCATCTCAGATATATGTACAAAATGTTTGAAGGGAAAATATGCAGTTGATGAACCAGATCTTCCATTTAATACAGAACTATGGGTGGATTATTTCAATGATCTGACCCGGGAGGACAGCTACAAAGATATATACGAGGATCTTGAGATAAATGAGATAATTCAAAAACAGCTGGATTATGAGATATTATCATTGAATATTCAGAATGAGATTGCACAGTGTAACCATGCATATCTGCACTATGTTATGCGATATAATGAATTGGATAGTATTGCATGTCATAATTGCGATAGAAATATATCCAATATCAGCTGTGAATGCGATGATCCAATTACAATTGATTTTGTAGATACTTCACAATCCGGACAGGAAGTTCAGAGAGATATTTTCTGTATGAAATGCAATAGTTATCTATTAAAAGATATCAACAGATATTTATGAAATAGTATCTCCTAGACAAAATCTCTTTTATTTTTGATCTATTTCTGACACATATGAGTGATAAACAGAGATCTCCACTAGGGAGATTGATCAGATATACTGATAATCACAGATCAATCATCTATCTTGCCACTACATACTCTATTCTCAATAAATTACTGGATCTTGCACCCCCATTACTTATTGGTGCAGCAGTGGATATTGTGGTGCGAAAGGAAAATAGTGTATTTGCAGCTATTGGTATCGTCAATACTTTCAATCAGTTGATATTATTGGCTATCATTACTTTTATGGTATGGGCGGGAGAATCATTATTTGAATATATGTTCAAAATACAGTGGAGAAATCTTGCACAGACCGTACAGCATCAATTGAGACTGGACGCATATGATCACCTGCAATTTCTTGAGGTGGAATTCTTTGAGGATAGACAGACCGGTGGTCTGATGTCAATATTAAATGATGATATCAATCAGCTTGAGAGGTTCCTTGATGTGGGTGCAAATGATCTCATACAGGTAGTGGTCACTGTTGTTACCATATCAATAATGTTTTTCCTGCTAAATCCATTGATTGGTGCGATTGCACTGATACCAATCCCCTTCATTATTCTATTCTCTGTTAAATTCCAGAAAAAACTCGAGCCAAGATACGCAGTTATGAGAGAAAAAGTCAGTATACTTAATGGAAGACTATCTAATAATCTAACGGGTATTGCAACAATCAAAAGTTATACCAATGAGACACATGAATTGGAGAGAATAAGACAATCATCACAGGCATATAGAGATAGTAATAGAGATGTGATCTCACTCTCATCTGCCTTCTCACCACTGATAAGAATGATTATTGTAATGGGCTTTCTTGCAATGCTAGTACTGGGTGGAGTATATGCACTGGAGGGAACTATTGAGATTTCTACATATTCAGTCATAATATTTCTGATACAGAGATTACTATGGCCCCTAACAAGACTGGGAGAGACTTTTGATCAGTATCAGAGAGCCATGGCATCAACCAACAGAGTACTGGACCTACTGGATACTGAGAAAAATATCATCTCAGGTGAGCTCACAGTTTCAGAGAATAATTTTGATGGATCTATCAGATTTGAGAATATACAGTTTGATTACAGAACTAGACCAGATATTATCAATAATCTGAATATCACAATTAATCCAGGAGATACAGTAGCCTTTGTAGGACCAACAGGAGCAGGTAAATCCACCATCACCAAACTATTGCTACGCTTTTACGATCCCACCTCGGGTAGAATCACTCTGGATGGTATTGATATCAGAGAATTCAAATTATACAATTATAGAGGTGGTATTGGATTTGTATCACAGGATGTATTTCTGCTTGATGGTTCAGTATTTGAGAATATTGTGTATGGTAAACATGATGCAATAATTGAGGAAGTGATTGAGGCAGCTAAAATATCAGAGGTACATGATTTTGTGGAGAGCTTGCCAGATGGTTACGATACTCTTGTGGGAGAGCGTGGACAGAAATTATCCGGGGGACAGAAACAGAGAATATCAATTGCCAGAGCAATACTTAAGAACCCACCCATACTGATACTTGATGAGGCCACTTCAAATGTGGATAATGAGACTGAGGCTGCAATTCAGAGATCAATTGATAAGATAATTGTGGATAGAACTGTGATTGTCATAGCACATCGATTGAGTACTATCAGAAATGCAGATCAGATATTTGTGCTGGATCATGGCTCATTGGTGGAGAAAGGTACTCATGAGGAATTACTTGCTCTGAATAATCAGTATGCAGCACTATGGAGAGTACAGACTGGAGAGAGGGTATCAAAATAATCAAGCTATGAATTACTCAATAAATATTAATAATCTGTATTAATAATCTGTTAAATCATAAAAGTGATAATCAGCGGATGAATATGTTATAAGCCTGTAAATACCCGCATATAGTGGAATAGAGACATGTACAGACATCTATTTTTTTTATTCCTATCTGAAAACGATTATATACTTTGGAAACATATATATTATTGAGTAGCAGGTGTATCAACTGATGAAGAAAATATTATTGATTGATGATAATCAGGAACTAGTTGATACTCTTTTGAAACAACTATCAATTATGGGATACGATACCCTTTTTGCATATAATGGAGAGGAGGGATTAGCCATCATCAATGATGAGGAGATTAATATTGGATTGATAATCTCTGATATAGATATGCCTGTTATGAACGGTGTGGATATGATCAGTAAAATAACCTCAAAAATACCAATTATCGTTTATTCAGGATTGGCAGATGAATTCATGTATCTTGAGAGAGAATTCGAGTATGTAAAAAAAGTACTGAATAAACCTCAGAGCTATATATTTTTCAAAAATGAGATTAGTAAATATTTTCAAAAATAATTCTCAATAATTGAATATTGGAAATGATGCTAACTTTGGAAACAGTGTTCTCAACAGTCCAAGCTTATCAGACTGATATATACAATCTGGATGAAGATAGTTTATCTCCTCAATTGTTTTATCTGCAAATATAATCTTTGGAAGTAAATTATCAGGTATTTTCAATACCACCTCAGTTTCAGAGTAACCCCTCTCTCCATCTACTGTTAATCTACCATTATCAAATCTCATTGTGATTAATTCACGGTAATTACTGATTTTAAACTCAATATTCTCAAAAGCAGTACCTGATATTCTTTTTTCAAAAACTGATACCAATAGCCTCATCAGATAAGTGAGATCAAGTATCTTGCTTTGCCATTGCCAACCTGTGATGTATTCAGCAATTTTATTAAGATACTTGGCAATACTGAATTTATCAGTAATATATATCATGAAACTATCTGTTCTATTTATATTCTTCATATATGATAATATATGATACAATACCTCCTGTGATACCTCAGATATGAAAATTATATCTATCTGTTCTGGATTCCACAGATTACCAGTTGTGAAAAAACCAATCCTGTAATCATTCTCATGGATAATATATGTACGATCATGAAATTCACTTATGGAGGAATTGAAATTTCTGTAAGGAAATCCATCATCAAATGCAGTGGTGATATATTGATCTTTGAGTGTCTTCACATAGGATCGTCTCACGAATTCTTTATCCTCAACAGATACACAATCACTGATCTGTATAGTATCCTTTGTTTTATCTATTCTATCTGTTTTATCTATTCTATCTATTCTATCTGTTCTTACTTTATATCCCATATCTGTTGGAAGTGCAAATGAATAGCCTCTTTTACTATAGAAATTTGGTATACCACGTAATGTGGAAATACTCATTCCCTGTTGAATTGCAATTCTCTCATAGTATTTGTTAAGTATAGAATAGAGACCTCGTCCTCGATACTCCACCGCAGTACCCACAAATCCCATCTCAGCTATCTTCACAGTGATCCCCCCAATATTCCAGTAATTCTTCAATAAGGCCAGTGATGATATTATTTTATCCTCTTTTTGCAGATACAGCCAGTAAGTCTCATCTCTGTATGGATGTTCAGCATATAATTTCAGAATATACTTACCCAGTCCTTCACCATGTACCATATCATTGAATTTAGCAATTTTTATGATCTCTTCTCTTGTGGATGCAATTCTAAATATCATACCATCTATTTCTTCAGAATATCCAATTTTCATATCCATATTATCAATAATTGATAAACTAATAAAAATATATGTAAATTACACATATTAACCAATCTCAGTTGTGAAAATATATATTCACAGGTATTTTTATTGAAATATATGAGATCTGCTGCCTTTGGA
>JAJRQD010000087.1 GCA_024280435.1 archaeon
ATAGTAAGGTTTGTGGATAAATTCAACTGTATCACACAGTAAATCATTGATTAGAAAATCTGTGTATCCAGAAGATAGAAGTACTTTGATATCTTTATTTATTATTTGCAATTCTTTCAGAGTCTCAATACCATTCTTCTTCGGCATGGATAGATCAAGTATTATCAGATCTATATCATTATTGTATAGATTATATTTCTCAAGACAATCAACCCCATCAACTGCAAGAATACAACTGAAGCCAAATGTTTCTAGCATTTTTTTACCAACTTTGCGAATTATCTTCTCATCATCCACAAATAAAATTGTATTACCCATTTTATTCTTAAATTTGATAGATTTACTCTCAATAATATTCTCATCTGTATATTTTACCTTAAGATGTAGTGTGAATGTACTTCCATTACCAATCTCAGATGATACATTTATCTTTCCATCAAATTTCTCAACAATTGCCTCCACAACCGCTAATCCAAGACCTCTTCCAATGAATTTAGTGGAGTAGAATGGTTTGAATAGCTTGTCAAATTCACTTTCCTCAATTCCTCTACCATTATCTTCTATTATAATGACAAGATATCCATATTCTTTGTTAATTCTCTCAAATCCAAATTTAAGAGATATCTCTCCATCGCCTTTAATTGCTTCAACAGAGTTTTTTATGAGATTAATAATAATTTGATTTACCTGTGTTATATCAATCATGATAACTGGAATATTATCAAGATATATCTCCTTGAATACTATATTTTCGGGTATCAAGTTGAATAGTATTGCTTTGAAATTATGTATATAATCCTTGAGAATTATTGTCTCAAGTCTGAATTCCTGATTACCTGTATAGGTGAGTAGTTGATTAGCCAACATACTTGCCTGTGAGGATATTTCCATCACTTCCTTCAAATATTTGATAGTATCGTCTTTGACATCTTTTTGATGTAAAACCAACTCTATATTACCAATTATTCCCTGAAGATAATTATTCAGATTATGAGCAATTCCTCCTGCCATCAGGCCAAGGTTCTCAAGATACTGTTGTTTTAATACTCTCTCCTCTAGTTTTTTCCTTCTTTGTTCTTCATTTTTCTTCTCACTCTGATCTACAAGTACTCCAATTTTTCCCTGAATTTTTCCCTCTGCGTTGTAAAGATTATTCAGTGAGAATTGCGTGTAAATATCTTTGCCTGCTTTTGATATTGTGTATATATCACCAGTGAATATACCCTTCTCCTCAACAATTTTATTTATATCATCGAAGTCCTTATTTTTCAGTATAAATGATATACTCTCTCCAATTAATTCTTTCTTCTCATATCCAAAGATATGCTTGCCCTTACCTCTGATGTCATTAATTATCCCATCCTCATTTGTAGTAATCACTGTTTCGGGTATCTGACTAATAAATTGATTAAGATAATGAACTTTATTCTGTAATTCATTTCTCTCTGCATCTATATCAGTGATATCCAATGAGTACATGATGATCTTATCAACCTCATCATCTCTGATGATTGGTTTAAGATAGTTGATGTAACTTAATTCTCCAATACTTCTTGTTTGCACAGTGACCATTGTTTTATTTTCAAAAACTTCTAGCATTGCATTGCGAAATAACTCTCTGTCTTCCAGTACCACAAGACTGAATATTTTTGATCCGACAATCTCATCCACAGATAGTACAGAGAATCCCTGATTGATGAAATTTATATATCCCTGATTATCCAGAATTGTGATGTAATTGGGAGAATGGTTCATCATTCCGAATATAATTTCATAGAAATCATCAATTTCTGGATTCATATACAAATGCATTAAATCAAATTATTATATTTGAATTACTCATAATTATAACTGAATATGTAGTATTTTTAAATATCTTTGCTTAAAAATCCTCACCACACTTCAGACAAAACATCGTTGATTTTGCTTTCTGCTGACCACAGTTGAAACAAGTCTTTTTGTCTGGATTTGCAAGTAATTAAGCTCGATAATTTACTCAGATTGATAATATAGCCAAAATATTACCTCAACAATTTATATATCTTGCATATATTTTTCTATTATTTTAATGGTTCTCTCTTTATTTTTAGAGAATGAGATATTGAAATGTGTATCCATCAGATCGATTATCATCTTTACATCATGTGTACATTTGTTAGAATTTACATCAATATATTTTTGTAAATAGCAAGTATCAAATATTTTTGGGCCAAAACTACTGTATTCCCAATCAATCACTGATAAACCTGTCTTGGAGATGATAATATTTCCAGGATGGAAATCCCCATGAATGAGTACATTTTCCTTGGGATCATACCAGCTAAGATCAACATAATCCCATATAAATTTGTATAAATTCATGTATTCATCAAATAACTGATTATTCTCTTCAATTTTAGAGGTGTGTAATCTGATTTTGTCAAAGAAATTAGTTCTATTATCATGAGATACTTTCTGTATACTGCCAAGTATTTCCTGTAGCTCTTTTTTGTAATAGTTATTCATAACTTCACCCTCTATCCATTCAAGCACAATTATCCGCTCATCCAAATCAATTCCCAGTATCTCCGGGATATTAATATTTGTGTATCTAAGAGTGTTCAAAGCAGATATTTCCCTGTTCAATCTATCTCCATAATAATTATCATTGTACAATCTTAAAACTACTTTATTATTATCCATATTCCCAGTATATTTGATAGTTGATTCTCCTATATCTAGTGGAGTAATATTGATAATATCTAGTCTATCAACTATTTTCATTATTCTATCTTGCACAAATAGTCTATGTGAGAATATAAGATAAATATTATGTCACTACTCATTAGTAGATTTTAATTAATACTTTTTCCTAAGTAATTCATATGTGGGTGATTGTGCTTTGGAAATAGCTCAGCTCATTTCAAATGTAATTGAATACAAAAAATAAACCTATCTGCCTATAATTATAAATAGGCTCTGGCTCTATTTTCTGGAATAATTACAGTTTTATGTTATAAATGGTGGATATCAGAACGACGCAAATTTTCAATCATCAATCTCATATATTTGTGATGAGATGGTATAATAGATTAAACAATTATAGAAAGTGCAAATGCAATAATTGTGATCATAATAATAAGTAATGTTGTATCATAACTGTTTGACCTTTTTTTAATCACATTATTGGTTGATATTATATTTCTATTAATAGCATAAATTAATAGCCAATAACTATATTCTTCACTTTCAGGATTATTCTCATACAAATCAGTTAATTCTTCCATAGTATTCACAACACTATATTCCTGAGATTTCAACAAACCTCTGAACATGTAAACCAAAATACACATAAGGATACCAATGGACCAATACCATCCAGTATTAGGTGGATTAACACCCCAGAGAGTAATACCAATAGGAGTTATTAAGAACATTAATTTCACCAAGTTATCAATTTTTTTATTAACTTCTTTGTCAACCTCATTCACATAATCCATTGAATTTCTTGCTTGTTTTAACCATTCATCCTTTAGAAGATCCATGAAATAATCGCCATTTATTAGTTAAAATAATCTTGTGTATCCATATTATTAATTTAATGATTTATTTGTTTTCTTATTACCTTTATCTGATTTTCGCATAGTGTGATCTCTTACAGGATTGATTTTTACTGGAGGTTTTTTACGAATTTTAGTTTTTGAAGGAATTTCCTTTGTTGTAGTTACCATATTATATTCATGTTATCCCTAATATTTATATATTTAGAGATCAGAAACGTAAATTGGAAAAGAACAATAATATTTATTTACAAATATTAATACATTCCATGATAAATTGTATAGCTTATACAATCCATTATTAGAATTAAGGGATCGATTACTTGAGAATGATGAAATAGTTAGTGATGAGGAATATAATGTGGTATTGGCTAGAATTCATGCTTTATCTAGAATTGAAACTAATACTAGAGAAGTGAAAAAAATTCAGAAAAGCTTGAAAAACAGAGGCGAACATTTCATCACTTTTCTTAAGCACCCAGATATACCAACCACAAACAATCCTGCTGAATTAAAGTTAAAACATGTAATTGTGCATAGATCAAATGGAAA
>JAJRQD010000088.1 GCA_024280435.1 archaeon
AGAAGTGAAAAAAATTCAGAAAAGCTTGAAAAACAGAGGCGAACATTTCATCACTTTTCTTAAGCACCCAGATATACCAACCACAAACAATCCTGCTGAATTAAAGTTAAAACATGTAATTGTGCATAGATCAAATGGAAAGCCATTCCGAAGTTTAGATGCGATGGAAGAGTATGGTACTATGTTGACTGTATTTACAACATGGACAATGCAAGGATTAAATCTAAGAGAAAAATTAGATGAGTTTATTAAAAAATCAATTAGTCAATAAAAATTACTTTCTCAGTAAGAGGGTGAAAAACATACAACTTCTTTATCAACCTCATTCACATAATCCATTGAATTTCTTGCTTGTTTTAACCATTCATCCTTTAAAAGATCCATACGTCCAAAATATGATACAAAGAATTTATCGGCTGATTTAATGCTTTGATATTAAATTTAATTTATTGTATTAATTAATAATTACTAGATTACTTTTTTTATATGACATTATAATATATTATATGCGTAAAATATACTCAGGTGTTATTATTCTTGTATTAATACCTGCAATTATTTTTGTTTTGAGAAATACTGGATCTCCTGGATTGATGTCTACTGATGTTTACCTAGTTGAGACTGATATTACTTATATGACCGCAGGAAGTGGGTTGGATGGTTTTTCATTTTTATCAACACCTGTTTATAACTCGTATAGCGATGATGGTAATAATTTTGTTATAAAGTCGAATGATACGAACAATGATAATCTAGTATTCATTTACTTTGAGGCTAATATGCAAATCAATACCACTGGTTTACTATATTATGAAGCCTATGTGACAACCGATAATGGATCATCACAAACAATGAATGGTATCTTTAACATTACAAATTCAATTATATCTGAGATAGATCTGGGTGGATATGTTACATTCTTTTTCCAGGGTCGTGCAAGTGATTGGGGTGGATCAACTACAAATAATATTTGGGTTTATACAAATACAAATTCTATGATAAATATTGTTGAATTCTCTTCTGATATGAACACAGGAACCATATCATATGGTGAATGGCAAATAGATGAGTTCAGATTTGTCCCTGTTACTTAATCACTTTTAATTTTTTATAACGAAGTACTATATTATTAATGTATAGCATGTAATAATGTGAAATCAATATTCTATTGTAATTGCGCATAGCGGTAGCTATATGCAATAAATTCATTGTTCACTATTCAATATTTTTTCAAGTTCATTAATCAAATCTTTATGTGAGAAGGGTTTTGGTAATATTCCAATAAATCCATACTCTAGATAATTAGACAGTAGATTATCATTACTAAAACCACTGGTAACTATTGTTTTGATCTCCGGGTCTATTATTAATAATTTCTCCATGGTTTCTCTACCACCCATTCCCTCAATTATTATCAAATCAAGTATCACCACATCAAATTTGTTGTTATCTTCAATAGATTTACAATAGGCGTCTATACAATCCTCACCTTTACTTGTTACCGTAACATTCAAACCAATTCGTTCCATCATATTTGCAATTGTTTTCTGAATGGCAATATTGTCCTCAAGTAGTAATATTCTACCTTTTAATCTAATACCTATTTTATTTTTTTTCTCAACTATTTCAGGTATTTTGTCACTAATGGGTAGATAAATTATGAATGTTGTACCTGATTGATCTGTTTCAAATGTGATATGTCCTCCATGTTTGCTGATGATAGAATACGATGTGGCTAATCCCAGTCCCGATCCTTTCGCTTTGGTGGAGAAATATGGACTGAATATCTTATCTCTGTATTTCTTCGGTATTCCCGGTCCTGTATCTGAGATTGAAATTATAACAAATTCTTTATGATCCTCTTTAGTAGTTGATACATTGATATTAACAATACCACCTTTTGGCATTGCCTGCACTGCATTGATTATAATATTTGATATTACTTGTGTAATTTGTGACAGGTCTATGTTTATTGCAGGTAAATTTTCATCAATTGAGATTTTATAGATTGAACTTGAGCCTCTAATTGCCAAAGATACAGTATCTTCTATTGAATTCTGTATGTATTCTGGCTTTATCACTGGCTCTCCGCCCTTGGTGAATGTCAAAAATTGTTTTGAAAGCTGTGTTGCATGTTTAACAGTAATTTCAATCTCATCAAGTAATTCTATGTAATGTGGTAAATCAATCTCTGTTTGTAATATATTTACATTACCCTGTATCAGCATCAGCATATTATTGAAATCATGGGCTATCCCACCTGCAAGTAGTGATAATGTCTCTAATTTCATCTTCTGCAGTTTCTCATCCTCCAATCTGATTTTATCTGTAATATCCTCGAAAAATAGAATATATGCCTCTTCTCCCATGTATCTTATCCTATTAACCTGTATATTCAATGGGAACTGTTCATCATGAGCAAAACCATAAAATTCATCTATTTTGTATATTGAGTTGACTTCAATATAGTTGATTAGTTCTCTTAAATTCATCATGGTATTGTCATACAATTGGAAAATTGAGCTATCTATATTTATATCTTCACCGAATAGATTATAAAATTCTGGATTTGCAAGTTTCAACTCATCATTCTGATATACTATGGTGGCATTCGGGAAGACCATAAACAACATTTTGTATCTGAGTTCACTATCTTTGATCAGATCAAGATTAGATTTGATAGATTCAATCATTATAATGAAATTCCTCGATAGAATACCAAATTCATCACGTGATTTATTTATGATTTTATGATCCAAGTTGCCTTTTGATATTACTGTGGTGGCTTCTATCAATGAATTCAATGATTTGAGGCTTGATGATGTGATTACATAGATGATAACAGATAGAATCAACAGAAGGATAAATAGACCTGTGAATAATGTATATTTGTATGTAACAACATTCTGGTAAAATTCTTCAGAGGATAGTGATATTATCACATATACCTCTCTGTCATATATCTCCACTCTTTTGTATGCAGCCTCCCATGATGTGTTATTTATCTCGTACTGTATAAATCCAAGTTCACTTAACCCGTTATTTTCAAGGAACATATCCCTGGTGATCACAATATTACCTGCACTACTCTCATTAAAGATCAATGAATTATCATATCCATGAGCAAGATAAACCTCTCCTAGAATTATTCCCTCTGCATTCTCATAATTAAGGTCCACAAGCATTCCAAAACCTGTATTTCCTATCTTGATATTTTCTATTGAATTGGTTATTTTAATTGCATTGATATTCATGACAAACAATCCCTGTCTTTCTGATGAATTTAGACTGATTGCCTTTACATATCGGATAGCAGGTTCGTTATTCTGTCTCCTTGCTAGACTGATCGGTGAGATCAATGTTTCATTTATATCAAATGTACTGTTAGCATCTATCACATCATGAAACCAGCCCTTATCTCCCTTATAATCCTTAGTATTCTCCTCACCATATGCAGAACCAACAATAATATTTCCGTCAGGAGAGAAAATTCTGATCAGTGCAGTATCCTCAACAGTCTCTATTATATCATTGAAATAATTCAATAATTCATGATAAACAGGATATTTGGAAGTATAATTGATATAGAATTCTCCAGATAGTTTATCTTCCTCTGATAGTTCTGCAAATGCTTCCTGAATTGTACTATTTTTGTAAATCTCAGTTACGAAGGAGTAAATCTCTTTTTTCTGACTAATAGTTTCAAATATATCCTGATTTGTTTTAACAGTACGCAGTATCTCCTCTGCTGAATGATTTCCATAGCTGCTAATCAATGTTTGATTGGCTTTTGTCTCATTATATGTGAAAGAATTTACACTGATTATTGAGAATACTGTTGATATAATTACTGCTATCAGCATTGTAGTGAAAATCAATTTTACTTTGAAACTATGCCTGTATTTTATATTTTTTGTTGGCATATTTATGATCCTCACAAGTTAATAATTTATTCATAACTTATATATTTTGTAGAGTAATTATTCAATATATTTGCATTTACATCAATTATTAAAGCATAGATATACAATATCATTCATTCATTTGCTTCGTTATAACGAATTGCGTATAACAAAAAATAGGTAATTTATTGATTATCTTATTTGTACATACAAATTATAAGTTGCAAAATTTACACACTCTGGTGATTTCACCATTGAATGTGTTGTAATACATTCTCTAAAACTATTTTTACCATTATTGCATCAATATCTGTATTTCTCTCCACAGCTATTTCATCAGTATGATCCTCTGTTTGTTTTATGAAATGGATTGGTGATAAAAATGTAATAATTACGACCAACATACTATGAAGACTAAATATCCACAAAATTTTTATATAATCATAATTATAGCTATCAACAATAGATGATTATAAACCTAAATTTCAGTGTTAGATTTTGTTTACCGCTAGTTATAATAATATATTATTTTTAAATCATACCTTTTCAATAGTTAATTATTGAATGAATAGATAAATTATTTGTTAATTTTGTAATTAATTATTATACAGCATGATTATCCAATATCAAGAGTATTACAATAATTAACTAGGGTTTATATAAGATAAATTCTAATAGATGTCAATGCTTAATAGAAAGTATTATTTTGTGTTATTAACAATTACACTTCTATTATTAAGTCCGATTAGTTCTCCAGGACTGTTTGATGATGGAAAAATTAGTAATAATGCATTTACAAGTGGTGAGTTAAATGGTATTTCATATTCATATGGAACCAATACATATTCTGCCTCAGGTAATGCAACAATAATCGATCAGGGAAGCATCTCTGAAGAGACCAATACTACTGTTACAACCACAGAGAGTGTAAGACTGATTACTGGATATAATTCAACGCCGAGTGAGGCGTATTATCGTGTCAATCAGCTACAGCGAACAGATACTCAGAATTTAACCACTGAGCTCTGGTTTGATATGGCTGGATTTGATTACTGGGTAAATCAGACAATTCTTGTGGATACAGTAGCAAAATTAGAAATTGCATTCCCAGGACAGGGAAGTGCTAAACTTGCAATGAACTATACTGAGATTTTCCAGGTAGAGGAAACTTATATTGTGGATCAATTTGGAGATTATCTAGTAACAATTGAGACCAATGCAACCTATTTTGAATTCTTTGATTACATTCTAGGCCAGCTAGTTCATACTTCTGGTACAGTTGTGACAAAGGTTATTTTCTTTGATGTAGATTATAAAGAATATACACTAGAAGTATCAAGATCAAGATATACCTATGGTGTGCTTGCCTATTATTCCCAGTTCTCAAGAGCCTACAATATCTCAGCCACTGCACATCAGGTAAATATCACAGATGGTGAGAATTTTGCAGCTGCTTTCAATATGTTTGATAATATATCTGCAAATTATACGGAGTATCTTGTCTCATGGATGGCTTATGATTTCATTGTATATGAAGAGACTAATCTCAAATTTGTAAATGGATCAAGTGTTCCAGATCAGTATTTACCATTTAATATGTATCCAAGCTATTACCGTGCAAATGGTACTAAAGTAGAGGCTGGATATAGCCGTGTAGAGAGTAGAATATTATCCACATATCAGAATGTTTTATCTGCATTCGTGACTGTTAGTGAGGAAACAACTGATAACAGTTTATCAATAGAAGCAAGATTGGCAATATGGGGAATATCCACAAGTACAACCTTGGTAGCCTATGATGATATGAATAATAATGATAGATTAGATCTGTCATTCGGTGCAGATGGTTTAGAAGTTAGTAATGACTTTGTCAGTCATTTAGGTTTGGCAGAGGCATATGAGGCCAAAGTATTCACTGCTTATTATTCAAGTTCAAATCAGTCAGAAAGGGCTGTTGGTTTTGGATTTGATGTGAACAGAACTAATATTGGAGATGTTTATGAGGATTATTCATATTCAGAATATTCATTTGGTAATATAGATGCAGCATCTAATTCAGTATTCAATTGGAATGAACCAGCTGAGGATACAGATGGAAATGTTGTATTCAGCTTTGGTGTGACTTATAATAACTTCCCAGTAACATGGATTAATTTATCAGATGGTACTACAGTTGAGGATAATGAGAATATTGCATATGACTATATTGTAACAGTCAACCCCACAACCGGTAGAGCCAAAATCTCAACGACATGGACATATGGTGGTATTGCCAATGCAGCTCTTCAGACAGAGATGACAGGAAAATCACTTGCGTTACTGGTTAAATCTGAATTCTTCTCCATACAAGCGCTGTATACTGCAACTGAGAATAATGATACTGTGGATAGTACTACCTCATCTAGTTTCACAAGGATTGGAACCAATGTAGGTGGTGATGCAACAGAGATTGATGTTACAGGACCAAAACAGTTCTATCTACTTGATGGAGCAACAAATGAGACTGCTACATTTGATGCAATAAATATTGTCACAGTTTCTGGCTCATTCAGTGGTGAGAGAACCTCTCCCTTCAATTCAGAATCAGAAAGCACTGCAGGAACCTCTAGTAAATCAGTAACTGAAACACTTGATGTAAATGTATTCTATTCATTCAACCTAATTGTGATCAATTATCCACAGTGGGATGGTAAATCAGTTGTACATGATCCAGATTATTCAGTTAATTATGAAGCAACAGCAAATACAGTTGACGAACCAAGTTCTGAGGAAGATACAAGCACACCCGCATCTGATGATACAAGTACACCCGTATCAGATCCACCTGCATCAGGAGCAGTAGCTGCACCAGGATTTGAAACATTCATTGCACTATTCAGCTTTATCACAATGGTTGTTTTTGTTAATCGTAGAAAATAATAAAAAATAAAATCACTAAATAATAGCTATATTCATTAATATCAGTGAATCCATTTGATATTTACCCAACTGTGAACACTTAAAAATTAAAGTATTTTGATATGTATATGATAAAAGAGCTGCCTAGAATAGAAGGATTTGAATTCAAGTATTATCTACACGGAGAGATAAAGTCTTTTCTGACGGAATTACAGGATAAACATTCAGATTTGATGAAGCTAGATGTCATTGGTAAAACATATGAAAAAAGAGAGATATGGTGTGCAACCATTACAAATTTTGATATTTCAGCTAGTGAAAAGCCAGCATACTACATCGATGCGAATATACACGCAGGTGAAGTCACTGGGAGCACAACTGCATTATATACGATATTCTATCTACTTAAACAATATAATAAAGAAGTAACGATCACCAATTTACTTGATAATTTTGTTTTCTATATAATTCCCAGGATCACAGCAGATGGTGCAGAGAGATACTTAACAACTGCTGATATGTTAAGATCCTCTACAAGGCCATGGCCATTTCCAGATAAATTACCGGGTCTACATATAAATGATATAAATAATGATGGTGAGATTTTGATGATGAGAAAGGAGGATCCATTGGGAGATTGGAAAATATCAGATAAAGATTCTAGATTGATGATTAAAATAGAGATAGATGAATTCGATGGAAAATACTTCAGATTATTCCCAGAAGGTACTCTTCATGAATGGCAGGATGGTGATCCTATCATGAGTGGATCATCATTGGAAGGTTTGGATCTTAACAGGAATAATCCATCACATTGGGAACAGGAATACAAACAACATGGAGCAGGTCCATTTCCACTATCAGAACCAGAGACAAGGGCAATTGCTGATTTCTTCAGAGCACATCAGAACATATGTGGTGCAACAACTTTTCATACATTCTCAGGAGCGATTCTAAGACCATATTCTTTCACAGATGATTTAGCATTTGAAAACCATGATCTAGAGGTATATGAGAAGATAGGTAAGCTTGGAGAGAGGATAACTGGATATCCCTGTATCAATGTGTACAAGGATTTCAAATATGATCGCAAGGAAGAGATACTTGGTGGGTTTGATGACTGGATATTTGAGCATTTTGGGATATTCATCTACACTACAGAGCTCTGGGATATGATCAAAGAGGCTGGTGTTGAGAGAAAAGACATAATTAAATTCCTGATGTTTGAGAGGAAAGAGGAGGATGAGCTTAAATTACTTGAATGGAATGATAATCAAATAAATGGAGAAGGTTTCGAAGATTGGGAAGAATTTGATCATCCACAGATAGGTAGAGTGGAGATTGGTGGTTGGAAGTTCAAATATACATGGCAGAACCCACCAATTTCATATCTTGAGGAAACAGTACACAAAAATGCACTATTCCTTTTTGCTCATGCATCACTTAGCCCCTTGATTGATGTAAATTATAATGTGGAAGAGATTAATGGTAATTTCAAGATTGAATTAATTGTGATCAATAAAGGTTTCCTACCAACATATGTCTCTAAACAGGCATTGAACAGAAAAGTAATTCGACAGAACAGAATTCATATTGAATGTGATGCTTGTGAACTAGTTGCAAGTAAAAATAAAATCACATTCCCACACCTTGAGGGTAGATCTAATAAGATGAGAGCATCTGTTTTTGGAGGATTTAGCCAGGAAGATCAAAAATGGAAATATAATTTTGTTATTCATGGTAAGGGTAGAGTGAATATCAAAGTTATTACTGCAAAAGCAGGTTCTATACAGATTGATATTGAATTATAGAGAGTAAATTACGAACTTAAGAAAGTTAAACTTTTTAACATACAATCATTTCACTTAATTTTGTTGGTTCATCAGGTATTCATGCATATCTAAGTTGATAATTGGTGATATTAAATTGGCAGTAACTGGAAATCCTTTGAGATGCAATTGAATTAGTTAAGTAGTGCAAAACCAACCAGATCATCTTTGTATTTCACCACATTATTATGATCAAATCCAACTTGATTGAAAAAATCAGTAAATTATCTGCGTTGATTAGACCAAATGAATTCACCGTTGTGAGAGATTTACAATCAGTTGTGCAAAATAGTACAAATGATTTACTCAATTCCCAGAATTACTTCAGGGTTCTTCATGCTTCACTGATATTGCCCTCTTCATCTGCTGTTCCACTATCAAAGATAATGGTTTGGCATCGGAAGGTCTTACATATTCTCCACATGCGTTTAGCGTCTCTGTCCAACTATCAGCGACGGTTTTATCCTGACGATACAAGTATCCATATATTTTCAGGTTCTGAGCAGCATTCTCATCTCTATCCATTATCAAC
>JAJRQD010000089.1 GCA_024280435.1 archaeon
ACAGTATCACAGTTATTTGGATTACCAGCAGATGAATTCCACCTGTCACACGCAGGAAGGACACTCGACCCCGATGATACCCTGGAGAACTATGGAGTGGATAATGGGGATACAATTCTATTGATCCCCGTATCTACTGCAGGTGCAGGAAGAGTTGCATAATTTATTAAAAATACGAATAAAATAAAAATATGAGAAAAAAACTAAATTAAATAATGAACTACAATATTATATCAATTGATACTAGTAAATAATTAATAATAAAAATTATTTATATGATATTATGGCAGTATCTAAGTCTGATTCTTTTTTTGAGAATCCACATGCATACTCAATAGATGAAATTATAGAGAAAACATCCTCTGATACAAAAACAGGAATATCAAAGCAACTGGCCAATAAACGTTTAAAAGATGGAATGAACCGTATAATCACACCGCAACCAAGTATTTGGAAATTATATCTTGCACCACTTTTTGATACTTTGATTGTTGTTTACCTGATAATGACTGCTATTATGTTTATTCTCTCTTTATTTGTGGACGGTATTGCAGGAAAAGTTACTTTCTGGTTGATACTAATCTCATTCAATATGATACTCGCAATTTTCCAACAATTCAGAGCACAGAAAAAACTGAATGCACTCAGTTCTCTATCTCCTCCAATGTCTGTGGCATTAAGAAATGGTAAATCATTCGAGATAAAATCAGAGGAGCTTGTTGTCGGAGATATAGTACTGATCTCACTTGGCGATAAAATACCAGCAGACGCAAGAATTATCAGATCCAGTGGGCTGAGTGTCAATGAGGCATCTCTAACCGGAGAATCAGATCCTGTGACAAAATATGCAGATGGCTCTGATGCAATTGATAAGGATACACCAATCTCCAAAAGAAAGAATATGGTATATCTGGGCACATTTGTACAGGTGGGTGAGGCAAAAATAGTCATTGTGAACACGGGTAATAATACAGAGCTAGGAAGAATTGCTTCCTCAATGGCTGATATGCAGACACTCGAGATGCCACTGAGAAATAAGATAAACTTCCTTGGAAAAGGACTATCTGCACTTATGCTCACATTTCTAACTGTACTCATGATATTCACCGCAATTCAGAGGAAAAAATCAGGAGACCCACTAACTTTTGAGAGATTTGCATTCGATCTGGCACAGGGAATAATCAATGCTATGGCAGTTATGCCGATAAATATACCACTTCTCACAACTGTTGTACTGGTGACTGGTGTGATAAACATGGCAAAGAAAAAAGTGGTAATCAAGGATCTGACTGCTATTGAGACACTTGGCAGAGTATCAGTACTTTGCTCTGACAAGACCGGAACCATGACAACTTCTATGATGGCTACCAAATTGATATATGATACGCACAGCTACTACGCAGTGACTATGAAAAATGATCTTGAAAGGCGTGTGACTCCTCTTGCAGAGGAGGAGATAGATGAATTCATGCTCTCACAGAACCTGAAAAATCATGAAGTGGAGGAGATTGAGAGTACATCTGCTCTTGGATTACTCTTCACATCTGCGGTATTGAATAACAAAGCAACTTTTCAGGAAAAATATGAGCTTGATGGGAAAAGACAGATTGGATGGGCATGCATTGGTAATCCAACAGATACTGCATTATTGATACTCGCAAAAACTCAGGGATTCCAGGAGAAATACATGAGATACAGATATAAGCAGAAAAGATCCTATCCATTCAATTCAGAGGTCAAGAGAATGTCTGCAATATTTCATGATGAGGAGGAGGGTGACTACATGTTATTTGTAAAGGGTGCAACCAGTGTGATACTGCCTCTCTGTAATGATATTGGTGATGAAACGGTAGCAGTAGATCTCACTGATGTGATGAAACAGGAGATACTCAATAAGGTGAATAAATTCGCAGATCAAGGATACAGAGTAATAAGCATAGCATACCGTAGTATCGATAATCTTGATAATATATCAAGGGATGATCTGGATGAGGAGCGAGCAATTGTAGAACAGAATATGTCCTATGTAGGCTTCGCTGTGATATATGATCCCCCAAGAAAAGGTGTATCAGATGCAGTAAATAATCTAATATCGGCAGGAATTACGCCAATAATGATAACTGGAGATAGTCCCAACACTGCTGCAACCATAGCAAAACAGGTGGGAGTGCTTAATGGAGATAAAATTGTTGCAGAGGGTAAGGATATTTTAGATCTATCTGATGATGAATTCTTCAGAACAGCTGTATTCGCCAGAGTATCTCCACAGGATAAGCAGATAATTGTTACAAAATACCAGGATAGAAATGAGATTATCGCAATGGCAGGTGATGGAGTGAATGATGCGTTGGCAATTACCCGTGCTGATGCAGGAGTTGCCATGGGTAAAACAGGTACTGAGGTGACAAAAGATGCAGCAGATATAATAATCACCGATGACAGCTATATATCAATGGTGAGAGGAGTGGAAGAGGGGCGTAATCTTTTTGAGAAGATTAGAATAATGGTATTCTTCTATATCGCAATTAATCTGGCAGAGGCGTTGATGTACTTCACCACCAGCTTCAACCTGGATTTCAATATACTTAATAACTGGCAAAGAGTGTACATATTTGGAATTGTGCATGCACTACCGGTGATGGCAATAATTTTTGCACCACCAGATAAGAATATAATGAGATTGAAACCACGTGCTTCCTCAGATATACTATCCAAACCTCTGATCACCACCATAGCTATTTTCTCAATATCACTTGCAGTGAGTATTTTATCAGTATACTATCTCTACTATAATGGTACTTGGGGCATCAGTGCATACAATATGGGTGGAATAGTTGATAATATCACTCTCAGAGATATACTGAGTGATGACCCCGCACAGGTGTTACTAGCAGAACATTATGGACAGGTAAAAGCAAGAACCATGCTACTGACCATTATATACATAGCAGAATCACTTCTAGTACTGATCACCATCAGAATTAATGAGAGTATATTTGATAATTTCAGAAATATGAACAAGTTAATAGCTTTCTATGTATTCACAGGGATAATTATCCATATAATGCTGATGTATATCACCCCATTACAGCTTATTCTCTCATCTTTAAATATAAATATAGAATTGATGAGACTAGGCTTTGCAGATCTACTGATTGCAATTGGATTTGGATTATTACCTGTTACTCTGATTGAATTGTACAAATACGGGTATAGAAAACAGAACAAACAGTTCTAGATAGATTTTAATAGTAAATAGTTGCTCAATCTATCAGAGACGGGATAGCTTAATATCAATATACAATTTAAAGGATATAATGAATGATACCAAAGTAGAGAAACCTTCTGATGAAAGTATCTCCAAACAACTACTAGCACTTTATGTATCTACATTTTTGCTTAGAATTGGATTTGCAGCATCTCTGATACTATTTGACTGGACGCTGATATTTGCAATAGAATCTCAACTTGGGCATGCAGCCGCCTCTGAATTTGGACCCATCGCACTTACCTCATTCGCTGCAATCACTTTTCTCATTGCAGAGATAATGTTCACTGGATACTATGGACATAGATCAGATGTCACTGGGGTAAAACCAATTATCATGTTTGCAACATTTGGTGCAGCAGTTGTACTGATTGGTTATGCACCAGCCCCATTAATGCTGAATATTGTTGATGATGCATGGTTATCAGTAATATTTGTTGTACTCTATCTTGCATTTATTCATTTTCTGCACGGTGTGGTTGCATCAGGAAAGGTCTCGCCAACACTCGGCTTCATCAATCATAATTCCACTGATGAGAACAGATCTTACCGAATGGGGCTGTATGATAACGCCATTCTATACGGAAGAGCAATTGGTATGCCTCTAGGAGGTCTATTATGGTTTTGGTTGAAAGTAGATGAGGAGGGAATATCACTAGAGGAGCAAACAAAACGCCTATCCATGACCTTCCCATATCTTGGTATAATATTACTAATCGCAGGCTTGTTAATTCTATTTGGTATAGAGAATACTCCTCACAGAGATGATGTGAAGCCATTCTCATTGAAAGAGGATATCACACTTGCAGCAAGGGTCATGATCGATGAGAAGAGAAAGCCATTACTCGCACCATGGTTGGCACTATCTGCATTGATTGGCTCTGTCAGCCTATGGGGGCCATCTATTGCATTCAGATCAGGCACTGGAGAGGAAAGATCCATCTCTGCACTTATTCCAATTATAGTGATAATCGTTGCATTGGCGATACCCGCACCATTCTGGGGAAAATATGCGGATACTCATGATAGAAAATCTGGT
>JAJRQD010000090.1 GCA_024280435.1 archaeon
AATTTAAATTATAATGTGAATTTATAAATAAAAAACAAATCTATTTTTATTTCCCGATTAAAATGAATTTTAAACAACTTACAAAATATAGATTTGATGAAAAAAAAATATAGTTCTGCAATAAGAGATCCAGTACACAATTATATTGAGATTACTCCTGAAGAGAGAACTTTGATAGATTCACCCTTTTTACAAAGAATGAGATGGATCTCTCAATTATCAGGTGTAAGACTTGTATTTCCGGGTGCACAGCATACAAGATTAGCACATGTATTAGGTGTGATGCATCTTTCTGGTCAGTATGCAGAGCAGGTATTTCAAGAATATGATGATAAGGATTACAGAGTGCAACTTGCAAGAATCGGTGGTCTATTACATGATGTGGGACATGGGGCATTTAGCCATGCATATGATGATACAGTCTATCGTGATATATATCCGGGTAATCCACATGGACATGACACACATAGACTGAAAATGATAGAGTGTGATTTTTTAAAACCATATATTGAGAATACAGGTATTAGTATACCTGATTTAAAGGATCTTTGGGAGGGAAAAGATAGAGTGATGCAGGCAATAACTCAAGGTGCACTTGGTGCTGACAGAATGGATTTCATGCTTAGAGATGCATATTTTTCTGGAACCACACATCTTGGATCAGTTGCATCAAGGAGGATCATAAGTAATGCAATGATTTCAGATCATGATGGTATTCCATCACTACACTATGATCTTAAGGTATTAGATGATATTTTCCAGGCATTACTTGGTAGGTTCTATATGTACAGAGGAGTATATTTCCACAAAGCATCAGCAGCTTCAGATATTATAATAAGAAAGATGTTAACTGCTGCAAAGGATCCATTAAATCTTGCAGAGAGAACGAAAGATCTCACTCAGTACCAATTTATCAATGAGTATACATTGATAGGTGAGATAATGTCAAATCCTTCTGAGGAGTTGAATGAGGCGAAATTATACTGTAAACGTTTATTACAAAGAGATTTACCAAAATTAATTTGGGAAACCACTTTGCCTGAAAAACAAGTAAAAACAATTACAGGGGATCTGGAAAGAGATTCAAAAACAATTGCCAATGGAAGATTCATTGAGAAGATAAAAATGGAGGCAATTAAAAGGAAAATAGAGGAGCCCAACTTTTTTGTCATTAACACTTACCCAATGAGTACTATTGATCATGGAGAGTTTAATGTGGGAAATATTTACATATACGATAAAAATAAAAGCCTTGAGAAAGGAAAATACTCACATACCTTAGAAGAGGCAATAAATCAAACTACCTACTTCAGATCATTTTTATCACAGGTAAATACAGGTAGAGAAAGATATGTAATGATCAGAGTATTTACAGACAAGAAAGATGCAGAATGGATAAGAGCGTTTGTAAAGAACAGAGATGTTCTAGTTGATACACCAAATATTGCAGAGACATCCTATTAGAATCTAGATTAAGTGTACAGAAAATATTTGTGGAATATTATTTCATGGTTTTGTATACCAGAAAGTATGATTTGATTTGTCAATGAGTAATAAATCATTATATATTTAATTCAATATTCTTCAATACAAAGATAAATCATTTAATTAATAAAAAGAAATATCGATTTAGAATGTCAGAATCAGATGTACAGCCAATTAAGGCCACACAAGTTAAAGTTGGCACACATATTGTTTACGAGGATGAAGTTTATGTTGTCAAATCAACAGATAAATCAAAAGCTGGTAAACATGGTCATGCAAAAGTAAGAATGAGTGTTGAGAATATACTCACAGGAAATAAAAAGAGTCTTGTTATGCCTGGAGATGATAAACTAAAGAAGCCAATGATTGCAAAATCAATTGCCCAGGTTTTATCAGTTACACCAGATTCAATACAATTAATGGATCAAGATACTTATGAAGTTTTTGAAACCATAGTACCAAATTATGATGAAATAGGTGGTACTCTGGATTCTGGTGATGAGGTAGATATGTGGATGTTCCTTGGTCGTAAACTGATCAGGAGAAAAAGAGTAGCAAGTGATTAATGAAATTCAGAATATTTCTTATCTCTATTTTTCCTACTAGCTTCATAAATATATTTTAATTTTAATACCCTGTTTTGAGCAATTTCAATAGCAGAGAATGCATGTGGATTTTTTGGGAATCCAATTAGCTCTGCTTGATCAAATAAATCTTTCAAGGGATCTAATCCACTAATATATACAGATAGATCAACCATTTTTAACCATGAAGGAGTATCATTCATATTTAATAAGGATGATAATAATTCAGGTCGATTAAGATTAGCATATATTTTATCAAATGCATATTTTGTTAGATTCCAACCATCATCAACAGGGTTATGCCATGTAAACATTACCTCATTGGCAATCATTGCAATTGCATTGTATAATTCACCCTTTGCAAATGCAATAAACACGAAGTTATCTTTCATATCAAGATCCAAAACCGGATGAATAGGTTCTGATTTTATCTCATTTTTGATAATCTGAAGCATATTATCAATTCCACTACCAAGATATTCTTCCATTTCATTCTGAACAGATAAAAATTCATCTGTCTCAAAAATTCCAACCATTTCTAATCTCTGAACAATATCTCGATCTAACTGTTTTACCTGTGATAGGAGCATATTCTTTTCCTTTTGTTTTCTAGTCCATCCCTTATCAGCAGCTTTTTGCAAATATCTGTGTAGTGGCAAAAACTCATATTGTTCTCCAAGTTTAGCAAGTGCCATAAGAATAGTTGTATAATATGTATTATAAACTTAGTAATCTAGTGGGATCAATCCTTTGGTTTCATGGTATAAATCCATGTTTTATCAATTATCTCTTCATCTTGTGTCATAATCATGATTAGAAGTTCTACCAATTCATGCAATTCTAGATTTATCTGTTCATATATACCTCTTATAATGAGTAAAGATGATGGTGATATTGTAATTTCACTATTGGATACTGCCAGAGATTGAGATTGCCCTTCCAATAGTAAATATACTGGTTCTCCACGTACAATAGATTGGATAATGATATATTCCATTCTATGTCCTATTATTTTATAATCAGATGGGTCATTGATACCCCAGAATACCAAATTTTTGCCATATTCCCATGACATGTGATTGTACGCATATTTGTCTATATACTCAATTGTGGGATAAATTGTTGTTATTTTATCAAATAATCTCTCACCAAAAAGTGCAAATCCATTATCAGTCAATTTTGAAGATTTGAAATCTATACTTACTAGTTGTTTATCTGCATCAATTATAGATTCAAAAGAAAATAATTTTACAAAAGATACCGAAAGTGGTAGATCAAATCTATTATCAATTGTGGATACACCTGATAGTATACCATTGCTTTCAAGACGTATATTCCATTTACGTCTCTCAGCATACTCTCTGAATTGATCTTCAATATTATCCATTTTTAATAGTATATTCAGATGTTTCATTGCATCTTCAAAATCACCAAGGTTTGCCATTGCATCAGCAATTGCATATCTAAAGTTAGCTTGATAATAAGATGATGTATTTTCAATAAAGAAATCTGATATTGAATTTGGATCTATTTTATCATGCCATTTTCCAGTTCTTATAAAAATCTCAATGAATTTGGAAGGACGCAAAGGTATCCAGAATTGAGTTGGTATTAGTGTTAGCCACTGTGTAAATATATCATAAGCTCGTTCCAATAATACCACTCGTTTGACATCATCATTTTTTACTAATAAATCACCATACCAATAGATTGCTACAAACAATCTAACATATTCTCGTAGATAGCTGGCAAAATAGCCTGTATCATCAGCAGGAGACATTTTAGTAAGTATATCAATAAAATTATCAAGTTCAAGCATTCTATTCAATACCTCATCAGATAAATTTGTATCTCTTGTTTTTCCATGAGCGATAGCTTCTTCAACCATAACTATCACTATATTCGCAATGAGGTCAACGCGTGGGTATTTTACAAGATCTTCTGATGGACCCAATAATTCTGATTCATGATTTTCCCTTGATAAGTAATTATCAATTTCTGGTTGAATTTTATTGAACACAATCTCAAGCTCATCATATATCAGATTTATTAGATCATCAGCAATGATTAAATTTCCAATTAATCTGTGAGATAATGCCAATAATGCTTTAATTTCCAATATTCGTAGTTGATTTATCAAATTAGATTTTTCCATTGTTCTAAGTAAGTCAGTTAATAAATTCATTGAAAGTCCAGGTTGTCCTGTTCGTAGGTAAAATCTAGCCAATCTAGAGGTAGCAAGGTCAATAGCCCATTGTTCTCCAATCTCTTTACACATGGCATATCCCATATCTATTAATGTATGTGCTTCTGTAAAATTATATTCTGAACTGAGGTTATGCATCTTCTCCATAGACAATGAAGTGAGAGCAACGCCCTGTTCGATCTCAGACAATCTATCCAAACCCATTATATTTATAATCTGTTCATGCATATTCTTATCATTTAGAATTTGCTGAGCAAGTAATTGTCTATTCTTATCACGAGTATCATCTTCTTTTATATTTCCAACGATAGTTGGAGGCTTGAGATAGCTGAATTTAGCATCACAGTTAGGACAAGATTTATGTTCAGCGCCATTTATAGATACACCACATGATCCACACTTCAAATTTATTGTTCCGATATATTTTCCATTATCAATTTGGGGTATGAAAACATAGCAATAGTTACAAAATATTGGCTGTTCTGCTGTTCCAGAACGATTACAGATCACACATCTATTATTCATTTTACAATCTCTATACATTATTCTCGAATAAAATTACTTATGGTACATTAAATACAATTTGTTCACCATCAATCATTTATTCATCAAATTTTATTTTTTATAAATTATGAGATAAGAAGGTAGGAGGGGACATCCAGTTCTCACCTAAAAAAAAGTGAGTGCCCGAAAATTGCGGGTTGGCTGGTTGTTTACGTGATTTTTCACGTATAGGGCTGGGGAAACGATCGGGTAGATCGAGTTTTCGGTTCTCGCGGATGTGAGTCGGTCCTATACACAAATATAGATGGATATAATCCTTTTATAGATGAGGTGGTTACATGGGACCAATACCCCTTCCTGTATTATCATATAAAAAACGGATTTATTAAATTAACTCTTGACGATTGATCGATCGATCGCGTAAAAAAAAAAAAATAAATTCTGATTTAAAAAAATACGTATTTCGGATAGTGAATTATTTATTATTATTACAATAATTAATCTATTATCCCTAGTATGTTTAATAGTAAATTAATAACAATTAACTATTACAAGTATGCTGAGATGATGGATAATTTAAGATTAGAATTCAATTATAATGATCTTGTTGTACGAGAACTCATCAGGAATGATCTGGATATTATTTCTAAATGGCCAAAATATGAATATCCATTTGCATGGGCAAATTTTAACATTGTGAATGATTTGCTCAAAGATAATTGGATGACTAGGAATAAAAGGAATAGTACTTATTGGTTTGTTATCTCTAAAGATGGGGAATTGATTGCCAGGGGATCTCTGATCTTACCAGAAGAGAATGATGAATTGATATTCGGAATGGTACTCAAAGCAGATCTTACAGGTAGGGGTTTGGGTACTGAATGTTTATCAAGTGTGATGCAATTAGTTTTCTCAAGAACAAACATTGAAAATGTATGGTTAGAGACCAAATTAGATAATGAAAGAGCAAGAAAGACATGGATCAAAGTTGGTTTTAAATCAACTGGAATACACTACAGAAGGGATGTATACGGAGTATATGCCAGATATATGGGATATCGGTTGATAAAGGATGAATTCACTGATAATCAAGTGATGGTATAATTTTTTCCTCTAACAAGTCTAGTGTAATCTCGGGCTCTTGCAATAGATCAACACTTGTTATTAATAATAGTATAATCATTGTGATATTGTGAAACAATGTATTATGATATATTGTTATCAGATCAATCACAACTATTGACATCAGTAAGATGGCAATAAATCTCTTTCTTGACCATTTGTAATTGCTAATCAGTATCATTCCAAATAATACAAATGAATTCATCTCGAATATTCTTGAAATGATAAATAAATAGTCAGCATGTATTTCTAGCATAATCATAGAGATAGATACAATACCCACAATTATAGAAATCATACCACTAGTAAATGCGATATTACTGAATACCGGACTGATATCTCTTGTAAGAATATACAAACCGATGATAAATCCGCAATAGAAAAATATTATCAGTAATGAAATCATTTGAAAGAAATAATTTGTAAATGTTATAAATATAATTTGCAAGATTTGTTGAATAAATAAGAATGCAGCAGTAGTGATGGAAAAATAAGCTGCTAGCTGATACTGTGATGTATAGTTTCCAATAGAATTATCACTCATATAAAGTTTTTATAGATAATTCAAATACTAAAAGTTGTCCCCTATACTTTATTATTTTTAGTTCAATGATTATTTTTTATCAAATGGAATATCTAGTATATCAGATAAATTACCAAGCATATCCACAACCATTGCATCAAGATCATATTCTGGTTTCCAATTCCACTGTTCTCTGGCAGCAGTATCGTCAAGTGAATTTGGCCATCCCTCTGCAATTTCCTGTCTATAATCTGGATTATATGAGATCTGAAATTCAGGGATATATTTTTTAATTGCATCACTGATCTGTTCTGGATTGAAGCTCATTCCAGAGACATTAAAGCTTCTCTGTTTCAATCTTGAACTGTCCACTTCTAATAATCCAATGGTTGCCTTCAGACAATCTGGCATGTACATCATAGGTAACAACATATCCTCCTTTAGAAAACTCTCATATTTTTTATTCTTGAGGGCCTCATGAAAGATAGCAACTGCATAATCTGTTGTACCATGCATTGGTGGAGTCTTGTATGATATAATACCAGGATACCTCAATGTTCTGAAATCAGTTCCCCATTTGTGGTTATAGTATTCACCCAATAACTCGACATATACTTTGGATACACCATATATTGTATTTGGACGCATTACAGTATTATCTGGAGTATTTACCCTTGGAGTACTTGGTCCAAAAGCTGCAATTGAACTTGGGCTAATTATTCTTAGATTATATTTTCTAGCCAACTCGATTGCATTATCAAAACCTCTGAAGTTTACTCTCATAGCAAGATGTGGATCTTTTTCTCCAGTAGCAGACAAAATACTTGCATTATGTATCAGCCAATCAATATCATTGGAGCTGATTATATGCTCAAAAGACACTGTGTCAAGTACATCAAGAGTATAGAATGGATCACAATTGTTATTTTTTGGTGCTCTCAAATCAGTGCAGATTATATTCTCTTTCCCATATTTCTCTCTGAGCTTCTCACTCAGCTCTGTCCCAATTTGTCCCAAACTACCGGTAATCAAAATTCTAGGCATGAATAATTTTAAAAAATATAGCTTATTTAATTACCATTCGAAGTGTATAAAAAACAAATGCACAATAGGTGGGAGACAGGTGTCCAAAAATACTTTGAAACACCTGTTTGCTGGATACCTATGAGCTGCGAGTGCTCAATGTTAATTCTTCTTCGATTTTCACCTTATTTAAAGAATTATGTCACTAGGATATTAGAATAATTCGCGTTAAAATAAAATTAGGTATATTCATTTATGTGTTAGTTTTCGAATTATTCAAGTAATATAAATAAAAAATCAAACTGTGAAGATTTGGTTAGAGGCGTTAACAGGTAAACAAGCCATGTTATTTCATCATCTTGCAAATAAGCTGGAAGAATCAGGGCACACAGTATTTATAACTTCTAGACCATATGATATTGACAGGTCAAATAGTAATCTTGATCGTTATAACAGGGCACATCTATCAATTGGGGAATATGGAGGTGCTTCTCTCAAAGATAAGCTAATAAAAGGTTCTGAAAGGATAATTGAGTTAACTGAGGCAGTAGTGAAATACAATCCAGATATTCTGATCTCATTTCCATCCCCTGATGCCTTTAGAACTGCATTTGGACTGGGTATTCCCTCGATACAGATAAATGATACACCACATGCAATAGCTGTTGGTAAGTTGACAATCTCACTTTCAAATGCATTAGTTCATTCCAATGCAGTATTATCTGCTGAATTTGGCAAATTAGGGGTGACTAGATTTTTCCCATATGATGGTGTTGACGAGATCCTGTGGATAAAGGATTTCAAACCAAATAAAGATGTACTTGGTAAACTATCCATAAAAGAGAGAAATTATATAGTAGTACGATGTGAGGAGAGCAAAGCAGCTTATTTTCAGAAAATGTACCCATCTGTAAAGCCTGGTAGCACCATTGTGATTGATGTGATAAATAGATTAAATGAGGCAGATATAGATCTTGATATTATTGCATTTCCAAGATACAAAGAACAGGAGAAAGAATTACTCAAGATGAATGTAATTATTCCAGATGCATCTATTGATACACTCTCCTTATTCTATTATGCTAAGGCTGCGATGACTGCGGGTGGTACCATGGGTAGAGAAGCTGCGATGCTGGGTACTCCGACTCTGTATTCATTCCCATTAGAATTGGCTGTCAGTAGCTATGTTATTAAGAAAGGATTCCCATTAGTCCATACACCAGATCATCTCACTGTACCAGAAGTAATTATTAAATTAATAAATACTCCACGTATGAGTGAGGAAATAAGACAAAAAAGAATGGCGGAAATGGAGACACCTTTTGAAGGAGTTTTAAGAGCACTGGATAATTTACAATTACAGTGATTTAATGACAATTAATTTGGTTCAGATCATTTATATATCGATAATCGGCTTTGTTACAACTCTTATTATTACTCCATTGGTTGGTAAATATATGAGATCTATTGGAAAGATAGGGCATGATGTTCACAAAGTAGATCGTCCGGAGGTACCAGAATCAGGTGGTATTGGCTTTATGGTGATTTATCTAATTCTACTACTAGTAGGTATTTTCATTGCACCAAATACAATATCAAAGTACAGATTGGCTGTTATGCTGACAGTTCTGACTTTGGTAACTCTTCTAGGTCTTTATGATGATTTCAGACAATTATCCGCAATTATGAAACCGGGATTGCTGGTAATTCTATCACTACCAGTACTTATCTTCCAAAAAATTGGTGATGAGGTGCTTGTAAGCCCAACCCCAATCCTACCTTTTATCGGTGAGACCAGATTAAGCATAGCATATTGGTTTTTAGCAGTGTTTGTGGTATCTGTACCAAGCAATGCTTCTAATATGTTAGATGTGATGAATGGATCAATGAGTGGATCAGGTATGCTTATCTCATTAACTGCATTTATTGCATCTTTTATCATACCGTTGGAGGAGGAATCTCTGTTTATAGGAAGGTATGCATCTTTGACACTTTTTGCGGTATTGTTTGGATTCTGGATATACAATCGATATCCAGCAAAAATATTTGCTGGTGACACAGGTAGTCTTGGAACAGGTGCTGCAATAGGACTAATAGCAATATATGGAAGGATTGAATTTGTGATGGTTGTAGCTTTACTTGTGCACATAATGAACTCATTCTCAATTCTAAGTTCACTAAAAGGTTTAAGAGAGAGACATGATATACAGGAGAGACCTGTGAAAGTAATTGATGGGGTAGTACATGCATCTGCTGATGAAAAAGCACCAATTACTCTAGTACGTTTGTTAGTTGCAAGAAAGCCTCTCAATGAGAAGGAGATTGTCAACAGAATACTGTCACTAGTATTTTTTGTGTGTGTGCTTGCACTTATCACTGCATATATCATGAGGAGGTCAATATTATGAGTTTAATAAAAGAAAATTCACCATTTGTAGGATTATTATCTGCTGTTTGGATATATTTACTTGGATTGTGTTTACTGATCGGATATCTTGTGGTACCAGTAGAGAATCCAGAGTACAGCTATTTTTTCACCCTATTAATTGGAGTTGGAAAGATCATCATATCCATGGCATTTATTCTATTATGGCTTCTGAGCTGGTATAAAATTCTTGGATATATTTTTATATATGAACAGAGTATTGCACTGAAAAACTCAGAATCAAAACCATAAAAAGTTAAAACACATCTTAAAGACGTTTACAATGCCCGTATTAGTACTGAATTGTGGTCGGTATATTTTTCTACCACCCTGTTTTTCCTCCTCTACCCAGATGATGAATAGTACAGATTGATCATCGACAATTGTTCCTCTGGTGAATAGCTGTACATCATCAAGTATCTTAATATCAATATCCATTTTTTTCAGAGTTGTAATTGTTTTTGAATTATTTTTACCCTGAAGAAGCACTTTTACCCTAACACCACGATCTATTGCATGCTGTAAATCATCTTTTACTGCATCAAACCAGTGAAATACATGAGTAAATATTATAATTGACTTCTGTGCAGATTTTATCAAGTTTACTGTTTTTTCTTCTGCCTCATTCAATGTATGGTATTGTGTCATCAAGTCATCAGGTGCAATCTCTGTGTGAGTACTGTAATATAATGTCTGTGCGTGATCCAAAAACTTGGTTGCCATCTGTGAATAATTATTTATTATCTGTTCCTGCTTATTCTTCTCTGCATCAATCAATGCTTTGACTGCAATCTGTGGCTTAATTGCCTCATATATTCTTGGTCTACCAGATGTGACCTTTATGAAATTCTTCCTTCGTAGTATCTCTAATGCATCATACACCCTTGATAGTGAAATATCAATATCCTTGAGAGCATCTGCTTTGGATGGCCCATATTCATACAATTTCAGCATAATTGCAATCTCATACTTTGTGAAACCTAGAGATTGCATTACATCATATATTTCCATCTATATATTAGATTGTGATTATCTGTTTATTAGAACTATTAAAAACTACTAAAGCATAAATGAAAATAATAATGAAATATATGCATTTTGACCATTACTTATCATTACTATTATTTTCGACTAGTGGATTTTAAGTGAATTAAACATACTTTCACCCCATGCTTAACTAATGATTTTTACGTACTAATCTCTACATAATAATTATTTATGGTAGTCAACAAAAAAATTGTCTTTAACTATATTTTTTCATGAGAGATACGGGATTCGAACCCGCGATCACTTGGATTTTTGATCTGCCAAAATAGGCGGAGACCCAAACCAAGCATGTTGCCAAGCTACACTAATCTCTCATGTCTCCTAACTCCCATTCTTATTTTAACAGTTTGATTCTGACATTTAAAATTGATAAGAAGTTGGATTCTCTGAAGTGATAAGATTTTTGCGGATTGAGTTTTAAGGCTTTAAATATCAAAATTATTTGGATTTATGATTATCTCATAATTGTTCACCACCACATTTAGCATGATATTCAATTTATTATCTGGAAGTAGAGGTGAAATTTACAAAACAACTGTTGTTTTCAATTATTATACCTATTAGAGGTCTTATAGTTAATAGATTTTTTATGTTGCTAGATCACTTATAATTGCTAAGTTTCTTATAGTTGCCAGATCTCTTCTATATGCCATAGTAGTTCTTTCAGTTCAGATACAGTCCATGAGCCCATATGTCCGATTCTAAAAGTTTTTTCCTTCAATTGTGAGTATCCATTTGAGATTGTCAGCTTTCTTTTTCTTAATTCTTTGTTTAAATCTGCTACACTCTTACCAAGTGTATTCTCAACTATTGACACGGTTATTGATTCATATCCTTTTTCGGCGAACATTTTCATTCCATGTTTTTCAACCCATGATCGGGTATATTTTGCCATATCTTCATGTCTTTTTGCAATATTATTATGTCCCTCTGCCAGCATTGCATCAAGCTGAATATCCAATGAATATAACAGTGATATAGCGGGTGTAGATGGTGTTTGATTTTTCTTCCCGTAGTATTCAAGTAATGCAACCAAATCAGTGTATTGTCCTCTTCCAGGAAGTGTTTTTGCCTTTTCAAAAGCTTCTGGGCTGATGAATGCCATGGATAATCCAGGTGGGAGTGCAAATGCTTTCTGAGTGGATGCAAATATCAGATCTGCTTGGTTCTTCTCAGGTAATATGAAATCACCTCCCAATGATGATACTGCATCTATGATATACATTATATCAGGATATTCTTTTTTCACCTGTTTTCCAATCTCAACAGTTGGATTTCTTACTCCAGTTGAGGTCTCGTTATGAACCACTGTAAATGCGTCGTACTTATCTTTGGATAGTGCATCAAGTATTTGTTCGGGTTTTGTGGCTTTACCCCATTCTACTGCCATTTTATCAACTGTTTTTCCACAACTGCCAATTGTCTGGTACATTCTCTCGGAGAACGAGCCACAGGTTGTAGATAATGCCTTGTCCCGTACAAGATTTCTGGCACTTATGTCCATCCATATGGATCCAGATGCGGTGTGTACATATGTGTGATAGTTTGTTATCTCAAAGAAGCGGTTGAGTTTATCAATTATACCCTTATACAAATCAGTGAATGTGGATTCTCTGTGTCCAATCATTGGCTTACTCTGAGAGATAAGTATTCTCTCAGAAACCTCAGTTGGCCCTGGATTCCATAATCTAGTGTGCTTATTTTGTTTCATTGGTCTTATCAATTGTAGTAGCATAAATATATAATTCTGATAAGGAGAAATTAATTGATAATTTGTAGTTTATTTTTTGAGTGGTATAATGTATTCAATTCATATGTATTTATGATCTTATTTGGCATAATTCAGCCATATTATAGCCTGAGAGGGGGTAGTAGCAGGTAAGTACAGTTCTTCACTATTATTGTATTTGGTACTACATACAGTTCCCATTTTGGGTATTTTGGAAATTTTATCTGAGTTCAATTCAATATGATATATAGGGAGACTTAATTCAAGTATTTTATCTTTTGATGCGTATATTCCGGGTGTACTCTCACTTTCATCACCAGATGGCAGTGATACACCTTTATTGTATGCTTTTGATATAAGTGATGCCACAGATCGCATATTAGGTGCAAGATACCTAATTGTTGCACCATCCAGCTTGATGGTGATATTATTGATTTTTATTATACACGAGTATTCTTTTCTGAATGAATTGCTCTCACAGAACCAGTTGGCAACCTCCTCATATATTCTGTTCCATTCATCTCTTTGTGATTTATCAGTTGAACTCCATTCAGATTTGACAGGTGGTGATTTATCAGTATGAATGAATAGAGTAAGATTACGCATATAATCAACCCAATAAGCCAGCAAGAGGATTGTTCTGATTACCTTTTTTACCTCTTCTCTTTCCTTTGGTCATCTGTCTGATCATTTGTTCGGATACTTTTTTCTGATTAATCAGTTCTTTAACTTTTTCAGGTGTCACACCACTTCCTCTTGCAATTCTATCGATTCTTGCTTTTCCAAGCTTTACCTCTGCATCTCGTTCCTGTTTTGTCATGGAGAATATTATACTTTTGAATGATTTCATAGAATCTTTTGAAGTTGCAAGCATATTATCATCCACACTATTAGAGATACCTCCCGGTAGTTTTGTTAATAGATTACGCATTCCACCCATTTTATTCATTGAATCAAATAGTTCAAGCATATCGGTATAGGTGATATTACCTTTCATCATATCCATTGCTCGATCTTCATTCAGATCTATCTGTGCTCTTTTTACCTCATCAATTATTGCATCAAGATCACCCATACCAAGTATTCTACCGGCAAATCCCTTTGGATTGAATTTTTCAAGATCTTTTATATCCTCTCCAGTACCTATGAATTTGATTGGAGCAGAGGTGGCTGCTGCTGCGGAGATTGCACCACCACCTTTGGCAGTACCATCTAATTTTGTGACGATTATACTTCCAATATTTGTGATCTTTGCGAATGCTTTTGCCTGTCCGTATGCACTCTGTCCAAGAGTACCATCAATAACAAGTATAATCTCATCAGGTTTGGTTTTTTTCTGCAATTTCACCATTTCTTTCAGCAGTTCAGTTTCTTCTTTGTGTCTACCAGCAGTATCAACTATGATTACATTTTTCTCATCTTTGAATTGTTTTATACCATTAGATGCAAGTTTTACTGCATTTTTCTCCTCAGGATTACCATATACATCCACACCTATTCTATCGCCAAGCTGTTTCAACTGATCATATGCACCGGGTCGCCATGTATCTGTACATACAAGTCCTATTTTCCATTTATCCTGTTTTAGAAAATGTGCTAATTTCCCAACGGTGGTGGTTTTTCCAGATCCCTGGATACCGATCATCATTATCACGTTTGTCTTTCCTTTGCTCAGATTGAGTGGATACTGTACACCACCCATTATGGATGTCAATTCCTCATAAACAATATTGATCATAGTATTTCTTCTAGAAGTACCAACAGGTGTTTTTTCAGATAGAGCTCTTTTATGCAGATTATCTGCCATTTGTAGTGCTATATCAAACTGTATATCTGCTTCTAACAATGATTTGAATATATCATTCTTCAAACTTAAAATTAGCTCTTTATCTATTTTCTTACCCATGAGCTTGTCCATGGCAGATGATAGAGATTTACTTAAACCGGATAAAACCACAATATAAATCTGTATTGAAAATATTTAAAAGTATATGATATGTTCACATTTGAATTAATAATTATACAGTTAATCTTCTTGCAATTTGAATTTTATTATCTCCTGTACCCATATTCCAACACCATTATCATCTTTCAATAGAGCCTCCATATATTTTGTTTTTGAGTATTTCTCACCGTATGCGATTTTCCATGCATCAAACATCTGTTCAAGACTGGTAAGTGCAGCAGTATGTCGAATACACAGTTCATCAATCGTATCCCTATGGCACTCATCTATTTTACATTCTTTCATTTCTTGAGCCTCCTTTTCGTCTTGATCACTCTTATTCTATCCATCATCTCTTTTTCTTTGGATTGCAATGCAGATTTACTGTCCTTTGCTGTTTTATTAGTTTTTGTTGATTCACTAGTTTTTACTGTTTTATCATCTCTAGCTGATTTACTAGTCTTTCTAGTTTTTACTGTTCTACTAGCTTTTTTAGTACCAGTTTTAGTTGATTTTCTACTTTTAGATATTTCCATTTTTGTCTTGATCACTCTTATTCTATCCATCAACTCTTGTTCTTTGGATTGCATTGCAGATTTACGGGTCTTTGCTGTTTTATTAGTTTTTGTTGATTTACTGGTCTTTGCTGTTTTATTAGTTTTTGTTGATTTACTGGTCTTTGCTGTTTTATTAGTTTTTGTTGATTTATGGGTCTCTGCTGTTTTATTAGTTTTTGTTGATTTACGGGTATTTACTGTTTTAACATCTCTAGCTGATTTACTAGTCCTTCTAGTATCTACTGTTTTACTAGTTTTTATGGTTTCACCAGTCTTAACTCTTTTATCATCCCTAGCTGATTTTCTATTTTTAGATAGTTCCATTTTCTTCTTGAATTCAATTCTTATCTCACAATCTGCATTTAAACACAGGTTCCATGGTTTTTTACCACCGTATACTCTGATCTGTGGATAATTATCTGATTTGCAGAGTTTATCTATTGGCTCTAGTTTACCCTTTTGTGGCAATGGATAGGTGGCATTGCATGTTTTATTTTCAAAATACTTGCTGCATCCAACAAATCTTTTTCCAGAAGATATACTTCTGATTATTTTCAGATCTCCCTCTTTGCATTCTATACATTTTCCAATAATCACAGCCTCTTTTCGTAGATACAGTAATTGTTTATCAATCATTGTACCAATCTCATGCTCATTCTCTTTTAGTTTGACCAACATCTGATGCAAATTTAAAATTCCCTGAGTAACTGCATCTTGCAGGCTGAACTGGGTATTACCACCATTGTATGATAATTCAATCAGATCACCCATTTTATCAAGCTGTCTTGATAGTTCCACAGAGATCACCTGTGGTGAGAATGTTCTAAGTACCTCATTCACAATCTCTCCCACAGCAGTGATTTTTATCGGATCTCCAGTTAGATATTTCCGTTCAAATATACTGTTAATTATCTCAGAACGTGTAGCTTTGGTACCAATCTCCTGCTTTTCCATCAATCTGAGTAACGATGCCTGATTAAGTGCAGGAGGTGGTTTGGTGAATTTATTCTTTACTTTTGCAATTACCACATCTGCTTTGGAATCTTTTCTGAATACGGGTAACTCTTTATCTCTGATCTGTCCAAGTACACCAGCCCATGCTTTCCAACCAAGATCTATGGTTCTTGATCCATTGATATGAAACTTATTTCCCTCAATATCAAAGTCCACCCTATTACTCTCTATAATTGCAGCTTTTCCAAAAGTTGCAAAATATTTGTATATAATCAATGAATACACATTCATATCAGCACCTCTCATATTTGCAGGTTTAATGCCAGTGGGATAGATACAGGGATGTGCAGGGTCATTTTTCTTACCCTCTTTTGGATTTAATTTTCCAAGTAGTATCTGTTTTCCAATATCTTTGAATGCTTGTTGTCTACTGAGTTTTTTCAGCACATCTGCATGGCTCAGATCAGATGGATATTTCTCACTACTAGTACGTGGATATGATATTGCAGCTGCCAGATATAATTTCTCTGCTATTTGCAGAGTACGGGAAGGGTTAATTCTATAATATGTATAGGCATCTTTTTGCAATGATGACAGGTTATAAGGTGCGGGAGGATTATTTTTGCTCCTCTTCTTTGTCACCTCAGATACAATAGCGATCTTATCTTTTATCTTTTTTCTGAGTGCAACAGCTTTATTTTTCTCTGCAATATCTCCTTTACTGTATACAAGTTCAAATCTACCTTTTGAATTCTCAATACTCACATCCAGATTGAAATATGGTGTTGGTACAAATATACCCCTATCAAATTCTCTCTCAATAACAAAGGATAGTGTGGGACCCTGTACTCTTCCAGTAGAGAGTGTATGATATCTACCGGAGGTATTTTTCAGAGATAGCATCAGTGCACGAGATAGATTGATACCCCATAACCAGTCAAGATAATGTCTCATCAATCCTCTATTGTACATACCATCGTTAATACCAGTATGATCTGCTTGAAATACCTCTTTGAATGAATTCATCAGCTCTTTCTTGGCAAATGTGGAGAACTTCATTCTTTTTGCACTGGTAAGTATCTCCTCTCCAAGTATTTTAGATAGTGTGACACCTCCGATAACCTCACCCTCCTCATCATAATCAGTCATTATTATTGAAGATACTGATTTTTTGGCAAGGTATTTCATCGATTCAATTGCAGATTCAATTCTTAGATGGAATTTAGATTCATCCAGTTTCTTTATCGTACGATGTAGTGGCATCCATTTAAAATCATACACAGGATACTGCCAACCAATTCCATCCTGTACCAGTGTGTAGAGATGACCAAAAGCAGATAGTATCAATACTTTATGGCCAGAATATTCCATGGAATAACCATCTGTATCAGGTAATCTGATTTTTTTGCCCCTCTCAACCCGGGTAACCTCTATACTGAATTTAGTTGATTTCGGATCCAATGTCTGAGCTAATCTCTTTGCTGCGGTTGGCTTCTCTGCAAGACCAAAATGGAATGAATTTGATATTATATTCTCACTCACTTTAACATTATATTTAATACTCAAAATATCAGATCTCCTATCTATAATAACTATTTTTTGTGAGTACTTTAATAAATTTAGGAAGAAAGACAAAATCTATTTTATCAATGAAAATATTTTATCTGAAGATATTGCACCGGATCTAAGAATTCTCATTGGTTCCACACAGGATAGCACTGTGGATGATAATCCATTGAGAACACCTTTCCACCGTATCAGAATATCAACCTCATCTGTGAATGGAATTGCCTCCACAGATCTAGCTGGCTCAACAGATGATATATTGGCGCTTGTGGAGATAACAGGTCCTACCTCAGCAATTATATGACTTAGCCATGTGACATCTGGTATTCTCACTCCAATCGTCCGATCCGCCAATCCATAAAGCTCTGGTGCATCATCTCTCAATTCCAACACAAGTGTTAATGGCCCGGGCAATAATTCCAACAATGGTTTTATTCTATCTGTAATCACTGCATATTTTGCCACCTGTTCAACTGATGCAAAAGCATAGGATACAGGTTTGCTGAGATCTCTTTTCTTCAGCTCAAATATCCGTTTCACTGATCTTTCATTATCACCAACACAGCCAATTCCAACCACAGTCTCTGTGGGATAAAC
>JAJRQD010000091.1 GCA_024280435.1 archaeon
CAAAGACAACAGGATTTCCAAAGACAAAGAGAGATCTGGAAAGAAGGTAATAATGAAGAGTATTAATTTTTTCTAATTCTTCTCTTCATATAGTTTCTCAGGGCTTTATAAGTTGGTAAGGTCATTTGCTCTAAGAAATACACTTCTCGTATTTTTCTCATATCCGGTTCATCGATTATCCGTGATAAGGGCTCAATCACTGCATTATATCTATTTGATAATTCTGTAACCATATCCCTCTCCTCTCCATCCAATTTCTCGGATAATTTGGTGAGATAATATGTGAAGAATAATCTTCGCTCATAGATTATCTGTGCCAGTTCCTTCTGATACACATGTTTAATATTTCTAATAGGAATAGAATATGATTGCATCCATCGTGCATATGCTTTCCATCCAGAGACAGCAGAATAATTTCCTTTTCCAATAGTTTCCATTGGTTCCTCTCCTCTTTCCAAAGTATTTATCAGATAGCTGAACATAGATTTTGGAAATTCCAGAACTACATCCCTAAAACCACTAATTTGCAATATAACAGGTCCAAATGGCATATTACCATCGAATATGATATTAAGCTCATCCTCACAGTATATCCAATCACCAGAACTAGTTGCATATATCAAAGGTCCAGAAAGTGTTATATCTTTATCAATCACTTCTACATTTGCAGGAATTTGTCGATCTGATTGGGCAGCAGTACCCCTTGCACTTCCAACATATCCCTCACCGACATATAATATCCAATCAAAGAATGTAAAGCAATTCTGAGCAGTGGATACAATATCCCAGATATAATTTGATGATGGATGTCCTATTTCTGTATTTGAACGTACATTCATTGCAAAGGTGATCCTAGCGCCCATACCAGTTAGACCAAATAATTGCCATACAGGTATTTTTTTATCATAATATAAAGAAATTTTATGTAAGCCTGCAATAAATGTATCATTAATTTTATCAGGTAAATTTGTTATGTCTATCAGATTAAAAACCTTTAATTCTATCTTTGGCTGAAGTCTTTGGTCTTATGCCAACTGTATGATCTTCTTTTTGCAGTTTACCAAATCCACATGAAGCACATTGATTTTTTTGTCGGTGCATTGATCTTTTTCCACATCTGCGGCACATCTGATGTGATGCCTTTTTATTATGCTTACCAAAGCTTGGAGTTCCCTTTGTCATAAATATTACCTATAAATCATTATTATTGAATCTATTTAAAGTCTCTTCGATATGATACTCATAAAAATTAACAGAAGCCACAATGCTTAACGCGACTTGAGTAAGATCTATTCATTTCTTATATTTTCTTCTCTGATAAATCATCGCAAATGGTAAAATAATGAATGAATATGTGATATTAACAGGGGTTGTTTCATTATTTGATATACCAGATGAACTAGGATCTGTTGTATTTACTGGTGAGGCAACTGCAATACCAGAAGCAATATTGGATAAATCACTGAACCCAATTGCATTTCTAGCCTTTACACGATAATAAATACCTAAACCAACCCTAACTTTATAATCTATCAATTCCGGTTCTGTTGTAATTGTATGGAAAACAAACACACCATCTGATGTGATTGATCTTGATACCACATATTCGATAATAGGTAAACCACCGGTATTACCAACAGTCCATTTAAGATGTAATTTCTCTGGAATTTCTGTTGTGATTTCTAATTTGACCTCACTAGGTTTGGATAATACCCCATAGCTAGAATTGATGTATAAAGGAATTGAAACCGGTGACTCATTTCCATTCAAATCACTAATTGTTACAGAGTACTGATAGATTGAATTTGCCAAATAGTTCACATTATCTGTGAATGTAGTACTATCAACCTTGATTGAAGATAGAAAAGTACCATTCCGGTATATGTTAAATAATGCAATATCATCATCAGTACCATTAGACCAGCTTAATACAGTTTCAGTTTCACTGACTGTGGCACTTATCAATCCAAGAGGTGTAGGAGGTCTTAGATCAGTGTTCTGATAATCCATATTAAAATATGCATTGACAGCAAAATGATCAGATGCATAGGATGCAGCAGGATAAAAATCCAATACCGTTGAATTAATGAGTGTATCCATTAATGGTTCGTTTACAAAAATATAATCCAACCTTGATTGGAAAGTACTATCAATATATGTATAACCCGGATCATAAGGCCTTAATGTTCTGTAAACATCTATGAATGTATGATTGTTAGATGCTTTTGGATGTTCATTATCCAGTAGTATCTCTATCGGTTCTGGACCAAGACTGCTAACAGGGGGTGCAAGATCACCAACATCCTGTGGAGAATCTGAATTGAAATCTCCTGCATACATAATTGGTACATCTCCAAGTGTATCAATATAATTCAATATACCCTCCATCTCCTTCAATCTAGATGATAAGCCACCATCACAGCATGTGAAATGAATAACGATGAAATGTATAACTACACCATAGACATCAATACTGACGTCAATCACTGCATGATTGATATTCCATGTAGAGCCATCATCAAGTATGATTGTATCCAGTACAACGCTATCAATAATTGGGAATCTTGAAAAAACTGCTTGACCATCTGTCACGCTGTCAGGAATGAATGTTCTTGCAGAGTATGGTTTCTCATCTGGAAAGAGTTGATTTACTTCTGCAACTGCAGCTTCTAAGGACCCATCATCTGAGGACCATCTTCCAGTCTCACTTAATAACAGAATATCTGCATTTTCAGCCACAATTATTTCTTTCCAACCATCATTTTTTCCACCTTCCAATAGATTGAAATTGATTACTTTAAATACAGAGGATGCTGCATTCTGTGAAATATCAGTTTCAATAATATTCTTATCAGAGGTAATATTACCACTGACTGCTGAGAAACGATTAATATATAGAAATGAAATAATTATTACAATTGTTATAACTTTATTTTTTTTAATATTCATTTTTATTATCTATTATATTGATTAATAAAAGCTTTTTCAACTTGTTTAATTTACCAATTTATTTTTATTTTATATTATTAAATTATTTTCTTCTTCTGACAATGAATACAGTTGTGAATGCAAGTGCAGATAATACTCCAAAAGTACTCAGTGGTAATGTTTCAGCATCTGAGGGAGTAGCATCAACTTCATTGAAATAGTAGGTGATTAAATTATCAACCAATTCTTTTCCTACATGGGGATTACCTGATTTTTCGAATTGATCTCCATACATAAATTTGTATGAGGTGAATACAGCCTCTCCGGAGACTACAACCATGCTTTTATTCATTACCTCAACAGCTAACATTGGATAATTTCCAGTTGTTGTTTGACCAAGATAAAAATCATCATCTCCAAGTGTAACATCCTGATCAATTACAGTTGCATCTGGTGATGAGGTGATAATTACCTCAACGTTTTCAACATCTGCACCTCTTAGATCTTTTCTTACATCACCATCCATATAGAATACAGATGTGGGGCCGTGGAAAATCATGGTAACATTATCCATACCTTCAGTTACAGCTTTTGTGATTGGACCATCTCCTTTACCGGTTGTAACAACACGGTATCCGGAATTACCATCATTGTGCACGGTATCATCAACAGCACCTGCATCAAGTCTTAATACAGTTCCTAAACTCTTTAATAATGGATTGACTGTTGTTGCATCAAAGTATCCTCCATAATCAGAATCTCCTGCAACCCACAATAATTTGCTTCCTAACTCATACCAGGTAGTGATTGCATCAATCTGTGCAGTTGAGAAACCCTCTACACCAGGTAATAATAATGCATCTACGGTATCATTTAATGATGTTGTAAGATCAATCTCAGAACTATTTACAACTGTATTCTTAGGACCATAGGTATCTACAAAATCTGAAACATCATCATGTGATGCTCCATCTCCAGTGTAAATTGTAAAGGATTTATCCTCAACAATTGCACCGCTAGCGGGATTGAATGCAGCAATCAGCATAAATGCTAATAATAGAGTTACTGCAATATATATTTTATTAAATTTCATAAACTTTTCTCCTTTTTATTTTTCTAAATAAATAGGTTGTAGCTAATAGCTACTTAATTAAATTTTATAATACCTATATAAAAATATAATAGTGTATCGTAATATATTTTCCATAAATTAAAATTAGACTTGTACGTATCAACACGTATTCCTCGTATTCATTCAGAGAATGCAGTATAGACATTTTATTTTAAATGAATGTTAGGTATGGTATATATAGTTACCAAATTATCACGAGTTCTAGATCACTATAAATGCTTTCAATCCAAAGTAATTGTTTTTATTAAAAAAAATAGCTTTCTAATATTGTTAACTCGAATATTTTTATATTTATACCAAATAGAATTCAATAAATGAATATTAGAACTATTTATTTCAAAATAGGATTATTGATGATACTATTCTTATCATCATCTTATGGTAGTGCAGTGAGTGCCTCGAGTTATGACGATGGCACTCCTGAAACAAATGCAACTATCAAACTTGTTATTGGAACTAGGCATGATTCAGTTATTTACACCAAATTCGCAGCTGAATTTGTGAAAAGTACCTATGCAGCAGATGTTGGAATTAGCAGTGTGGATGAAATCTCTTTCTATACACCCACAACATATGATGCATTCAAAAGAGTAATGACAGTTGAACAAATTGGTGGGGATATTGGATGGGGAGGAGGTCCTAGTCTATTTAACACACTTGCTGCTGATGGCGCATTATCACCCATAACAGATCAATCAACACTTGATGTAATAGCAGAGGCAGTTCCCGATGCAATTGCAGGAGCAGATATGAAACAGTATACCTCCTCTGATGAGCTGATATGGGCATCAAATGCAATTTCCAGCTTTGGATTCACAGTGAACAACAAAGTATTGAAAGAAAGAGGGTTGGAAAAACCATTAACATGGGAAGATCTAGCAGATCCAGCCATGTTCTCTTCTGCATCTGATTTTAATATCGGAATGGGTAACGCACCAGATACAACCTCAAATACCAGAATTTATCAGATTATACTGCAGAAATATGGCTGGGAGAAAGGTTGGGAAATCATATACCAGATGGCAGCAAATTCCAAAATTTATGGAGGATCTGTCGAGACAAGATCATCTGTAATCAGTGGAGAGACTGCAGTTGCAATGACTATTGATTTTTATGGACTTATTGCCATGCAAGAAAATCCAGATACTGAGTATATTGTACCTGCAAATGCATCAATTGTTAACGGAGATCCAATTGCTTTGGCTGCAAATCCACCACATCAGGCAGCAGCAGAGGCATTTATCAAATTCGCATTCAGTAATGAAGGGCAGGCACTATGGTTTGATGCTAAGATCAACAGATTACCAATCAGAGCAGAGGCATTCCAAACAGAGGCAGGTAAGAATAGACCAGATATTTATGAACTATATAATGAGACAATCAGTAATTTATCTATTGAATTCTCAGAAGATCTAGCAGCATCTCTTGAGGAACCAATGCGTTATCATTTTGAACAGACAATCACTAATGTACACAGCAAACACAGAACTGCTTGGAGTATTATGATTGATGGTCTTAACTCTGAAAAGATAAATCAAACACAATTTGATGAGTTGAGAGCAAAACTGGTAAAACCAGCTATGACACAAGCAGAAGCAATAGCAATGAATGATGCTTTCAACAGTGATCAGAGTGTTAGAAGAGAGAAAGAAGATGAATGGTTTGAATTTTCCTCTGCAAAATACAAAGAGCTTGATGCAATATTCGTGGAACTTGGACTATCACAGGGTTCAGTGACTGATGTTCCATTCTCCATATTCTCATTATTTTTTGGTATGTCTGTAATGTCTGCCATTGTTATATTTAAGAGAAAACGTATTATAAAAAAGTAAATAAAATTAAAAATTAGGAATCAGATATTAAGAGATACTAAAACATATTAAATGTATAATTAATCGACGATTTACAATTGAATTGAAGTGATACTGTGACAGATGAAAGAGTTGCTGAAAAAGGCAAGAAAAATAAATTTAACTTTAAACAGATACAGACAAATTTGAAAAATGATCCTTTATCATGGACAATAATCATTGGGATCTCATTATTCTTTGTGATATTTCTGATTGTTCCACTAATATTTGTATTAATCAATGCGATATATTATCAGGGATCTTTCAGTATGGATGCAGTTTCAGATGTTTTTAATTCCAAATATTTCTTTGACCCAAGTGCATCTAGAAGTGATTATTATTTCAGAAAGGTAGCTGAAGAAGATACAGGTACCAGCGTGTACTTTATCAGAGGACCTGATTTTGGAGTATTTCTGAATACCATAGTAATTGGAGTATTCACAACTATTGTATCACTCATTCTGGGATTATTCACTGCATTTCTTATGGCTAAAGTTGAATTTAATGGAAAGACAATTCTCAGTGGATTATTATTAATTCCATTGGTATTACCACCTTTTGTTGGAGGTATAGGCTTCTTTGCAATGGCAGGTCCAGAAGGTATACTGAATATATATCTACTTGAGCGATATTTTGGAGTAAAAATAATTCTTGAGGGAATTGTGGCTATAGTGCTGGTACAATCACTGCATTATTTCACACTGATATATTTGAATGTATATTCCTCAATGATGAATACAGATCCAAGTATGGAGGAATCTGCTGAGAACCTTGGTGCATCTGGTAAGAAAGTAACTAAAGATATCACATTACCATTATCTATGCCAGGAATTGCATCGGGTAGTATTCTGGTACTGATCCTTGCCCTTGAGGATCTAGGTACACCGATAATTTTTGCAGGATTTGGAGATGAGATAGCAAAGAAGACAATGACATTCTATATTGCAAATAATCTATTCACAAGTGATAATTCTTCAGAGGTTGTTCAGACAAGTGCAGTGCTAGGTGGATTTTTACTTATTTTTGCCATACTTGGATTCATGCTTATCAGGAAATATGTATCACTCAAGCAGTATTCAATGGTCTCAAAAGGTAGAGCAGGAGAGTATAAAATGTTCTCCACAAATCTGTTCCAGAGAATAATAATATACATCTATTTCACTCTGATAATTATATTCTCCACACTACCACATATTGGTTTGCTATTGAGATCCATGTTATCCAGCGGTAGCCTACCTGCTGAATTCTCAGGAATGATGGGTTCATTGAATCTAGATAATTTCAGAACAATATTTCTTTCAAGTGAAGCAGCTGGATTCGGTAATTTTATCAAAAATACAATGGTATACAGTTTAATCGCAACATTTGTGATTATAATTCTTGCAACTCTTGCGGGTTATGTTGCTAGTAGAAAGAAATTCTATGGGCAAAGTGTATTTGATACACTGGTTACCATACCCATTGCAATCCCAGGTGTTGTACTTGGTATTGGTTATCTGAGAATGTTTTCAAGTGCAAAGGTGTTATTCACTGTTGGAGATTTTCCTGTAACTCTCAATCCTTTTATCTATCCTCCAATACTGCTGGTAATATCATATACAATCAGGAAATTTCCATTCACAGTAAGAGCAGTGTATGCAGGTCTTCAACAGACTTCAGAGGTACTGGAAGAGGCAGCCATCAATGTGGGGGCAAGTAAGAGTATGGTACTACGACAGATAGTTGTACCATTGATTGCAATGAATATTATTGCAGGTTCACTGGTATCACTGGTCTACACAATGAGTGAAGTTAGTACAACATTGATACTGATAAATGATACAAAGTATGGTAATATAGTCTGGAAATTACAGGACCTCAGTGGCTCCATAGGAGAATTAGCAGCGGTTGGTGCATTTCTGATGCTTTTACAGGCAATTAGTCTGCTGGCAACTAATCTACTGTTACGTAATCGTGCTGATGCGATGACAGGAATTTGAATTGGTGATAAATATGACAAAACTAAGATTGGATAATATTAATTTATTTTATGACAATGATTTTCATGCTGTCAAAAACGTCAGCTTGGATATACAAGAATCAGAGATTTTAACACTTTTAGGCCCATCAGGCTGTGGAAAAACCTCTATATTAAGAACAATTGCAGGCTTCAACAAGCCAAGTTCAGGTAGTATAATACTTAATGGTGATGATATTACGGAATTACCTGCACAGAAAAGAAATATGGGTATGATATTCCAGAATTATGCTCTTTGGCCTCATATGAAAATAAAAGATAACATAGGGTATGGTCTGAAAATCCGTAAGATGCCAAAAGAGGATATGGATAAAAAAATTAGCGGTATTCTAAAACAGGTGAAACTAGCAGATCAGGAAGAGAAATTCCCAACTCAGTTATCCGGTGGACAACAACAGAGAGTGGCGTTGGCAAGAGCTGTTGTTATAGAACCCACTGTGCTATTATGTGATGAACCACTATCAAATCTGGATTATAAACTCAGAGTAGAACTACGTATTGAAATACGTGATATTGCTAAAAAGCTCGGAATAACTGTGGTATATGTGACACATGATCAAACAGAGGCATTGGCAATAAGTGATAGAATCGCTGTTATCAACGAGGGTGTTATCATTCAGATCGGTACTCCTCTCGAGATATACAATAATCCAAATTCTCTATTTGTGGCCACATTTATCGGTGAGAACAATACAATGCATGGAATTGTGAGAGAAATTACAGAAACAGGTTCTGTAATTGAATTATCATCTGGTGAGAGATTAAATGCAGAGGTCAACGAAGATCTGGTAAAAGGTGATGAGGTGGTATTATTAACACGCTATGATAGTGTATCATTGTATCCCGAAAATACAGTTAATCTGATCAAGGGTCAGATCAAGCATAAATCATTCATGGGTGCATTTATTCAGCTAGAAGTTACTCTTGGAGATGGTACTTCACTTATAACCAATGAGAGTGTGAATATAGAAGAGTTGGATACTATGCATGAGGGTGATAAAATCACTGCAACAATAAAACCAGAACAATTACTAGTCTTCAAAGATGGTATAAGAGTTAGATAAAACAACTGACACACTACGCGTATTTGCAAGAGTAACTATTTCAGATATTAACAATAATTACCTAAATTATTAAATGATACTAGAAAATTACAAGCATATGAGTATTGAATATTCCACAGATACTATGAACCTAAATCATCCCAGAAATATATGGACAATTAGTATACAGCTGATCTATACACAACTGGCCATGATACCTTTATTTTATTATCTAAGAGAGGTTGTACAGTTAGAAGTGGATTCACTTTATGTGATGTTATTTTTACCCGTATCTGTTGGCTTATTATTATTTATCATGCAACTACTTCTCAATGAGTACTACTGGTATAGTGAGAAAATATACAAAAAAAGAGATATTGTCATTGTTGCAAGTAAATCAGCCACTTATGTGATTGGTGTGTTTTATATCCTGTATCTTCTAATGTTTGGATACTGGTTTTCAGAATCTGAAGTATATGCAGATATTACAAGAATTGAAAATAACGTGGGTAAAACTGTTGCAGAGGCAGGTGTCAGCATTATTATTATTCTATTTCTAGTTATGTTAAGAAGAGAAATACAGAATCAAAAATAAATATACTATATCACTAGCCTTTAAAATTTGCCAAATATAACTATTCAATATGAATATCTTTGAAGAATATTGGAAAAGCAGAATAAACAATAATGATTATTAATCGAGATAAATTAGAAAAATATTTGAATTTGTTAAAACAATGCATTCAAACACGAAAAGTAAGTGGACACCTTATTTCACTCATTCAATATCTGTATCTGAATTACTCATAGGATATGGCACCTAGGTAATTGTAACAGCACTTATACATGGTTGAGAATACTCTGCGGATATCAGAGACTTGCAGTAAATTGCACTACTAGTTCGTGGGTTTATCAAATTAGATAGTAGGGATATTTTCACACCTTTTGAAGAAATTGCAAAGGTAGATGAACGTGTGTTTCTTATTAAACTGATCGGTGGATAATCTGAATGATGGAATTCTTCAGATGCGAGAGAATACACGGATAAGATACATCGATGGGATACCTAGAATAATGTCACTGGCAAAAAAAAAAATGGAATGCTAGTATTTGAGAATGAGCTGAACGAGAAGTTTACTAAAACAATATTTCATAAATTGAATATTTTCAAATATAAGATACAATATTATTCAGAGATAACAAATGGAAATGCATATTCAATTATATCATCTGAATCCTCATACAAAGCAATATTAATGTTCTCACTATCAATTAATTTTTTGTATCTATTATTGAACTTGTTTGCAAACAGCTCAAGTGACTGCCTAAGTGCATAGCTTGTATTTGAAACGAGTAATACATAGCCTACATTATTCAATGAATATATGAGCAGAATACCCTCCTCGAATATAACCTCACGAATTGATCCCTTATTGAATGATTCCTGAAATATATCAGATATTCCTTTTATCATTCCTGAGACCATTGTGTAGTCTGTGAACTCACTTTTATCCCAATAGTGTTAATACACAGGTAGACCAGAATCGATGCCAAATGCAGTCATGCTAAAAACCTTGAAAGGTAATACAAATCCAAGTTTGGGTTCTTTGAGAAATGCAAAGGAACAGAGTAATGAGCCTATTGCAACAAATAGATAATCAATACCGGGAAGTATCCAGATGACTCCAGATACAAATGCCACCACAGATCCAGGACCTGCAATGCTTGCACCAATGAGGTTAATGAATGAATAATGTCTATGATCTTCTGGTAAATTTATATGTATCTTGATGGCATAGAAAATCCATAAAAATCCAGCCACAGCCAGTAAAAAAGCACTTGCAACTAGAAAAGCACCATCCAATGCAGGAGATACCTCTCCCAGTGTGGATACATTCATTCTGACTGCATCGGGTTGAAATGCAAAAATAATCAACGAGGTAGATATTACAGTAATTATTACCAGTTTTGATTGATCCAGACCTCCACTTGAAACCACATCCAACAATGCAACGAGCGCAAATATCATTGGAATCAACAATAATATACCCCAGATATACATTGTATAATCTAAAAAGATATACGAGATAGAGATCAATAGATTTCCTATAAATAGGGATAACCATGCAATTGCCATATATTTAAAATGTGCATAGTTAGTTTTGTATTTTCCATAAAGTGATACAATTACCGCTAGAAAGCTTGGTAATGTACTTATTAACATAACTATTGCGCTGTATGTCCAATTAAGCATATCATACAGATAAAACAAACCATTTAATAGTTTTATGTTTTTATTGAAGTTTTTGCATTCATAGCTCGTTAATGCCACATTATTTCATAATTACCAATATTTATAGAATTAATATACAATAAAATGAATAAATGAGAATAAAGCACCACATATGATGAAATTTAAATATATTACTATATTTTATCTATTTTTATTCCAGAATTCAAAAATATAGCTTTTAAAGAGGGATTACTCATTAAATTTTTATACAAACAGTGAATTATATGTTTGTAGTAATTGATAGTGTGATGACTCGGTTATATGATCAGATCATTCGGAATAATTCTCTCTTAAACATTCTGTACACTGTGAATTACTACATTTTTCTAACAGGGATTATTCAGCAGATCATTTTTTATCTGATCTGCCACTCTCTCAAAATACTCCATATTATATGTGTTGTTATTGGAAGGTCCATTATTCTTGTTGTATGCTCTTGATAAGATCAATGCACCCTCTATGGCAGAAGTGATATAAAGTGCCTTGTCAGCAGAGGACCCATTGTACTGGAACATACCCTTATCACGCCCATCTTCAAGTATATCAACAAGCCACTTGGTATAGTTCTCAAAAAAATTCTTCAATTCATCCTGTATCTCTTTTGTCAGTGTATTTATCTCCATGGACATAACTCCAACAAGACATATCTCACCATTACTCAATCCATGCCTGAAAAAACCAATATACTGATCAAATCTCTTCAGAGGATCTTTTTCTTCCGCCTTCAATTTATCCATGAGATAACTCACTTTGGATTGATACTCCTGCACTGCTGCAATTCCAAGGGTGGATTTGGCATCAAAATGATAATGAACACTTGCCTTCTTTATATTCACCTCATCTGCAATATCTTTGTAGCTAAAAGAATTATAGCTCTTAGTCCTTATCAACCTAATTGCAGTCTGCAGAATCTTATCCTGAGTCTCTCCTTTCATCCTATTTTATCTAACAGGTATATATAAAAAAACATTATCATTACCTATCAGTAGGTAGACTTAAATTATTATTTTAATTTCCAACAGAACTATTAAGCAATTTATCAGCATATTTTACTATCTCATTCATCATAAAAGTACATCTGTTTCTTCGACCTTGATGACCATAGTTGACATCTCCATTCTCATCCTGAAAATCTTTCAAAAGAACTTTACAGTCCAAAGATTGTGAATTAAATATTTTCTTTGAATTATTTTTCAGATCGTTAATTTTATCTTTTATTATAACATCCTCAAATCCCTTATCATGTAATAATTTACTAACTGCGGCAATAGTACCACTGATAGACCCACATATTGATCCTTCTCCCATTCCACCACCAAAACTTGTGAATGCAGTTTGAAATATCTTATAGGAAGGATCGTTGTGATTTTTCAAAATGCCAACAGCAGTTGATTGTGCACAATTATTGTTATTATTCCAAAGTTTCAGAACTATCCGGTTACTTTCCATATTCTATCAATAGAAATATACTATAAAATTATATTTTTTGGGATGAATATATATTCCAGATGATATTTTTTCTAAAATAAATTATGCTCCATATTTTTTTACTCTGCGAATTTAATGACCATATCTCTCACTCTTTTTGCTATCAGTATACCTGAATCAAGGGAGGAAATTAGAAATTCAGTTCCAATGGCGATATTATCTGCCATATACATACTAGTGGGTAATAATTTCATATTATCCGGGATGTAAAGTGGGTAGGATGGGTTCCAGAATTTTGTATTGATACTCTCATAGTTCTCAAAGTATATATCAAAGTCAGTATCATCAAATGCAGATTTTGCGGTGATATCATATATTCCATCCTTTACAAAATTTATTTCCCAGATATTGGTATTTGTACCTGTGAAGATGGTATCTGCACCTTTGGAGAATAATCTTGCCACAGCAGAAACTGGTTCTCCACTTATAAGATGATGATAGATAGAATGATGCTTTAGATCAGATGTTTTATCCCTGTAATTATTAACTGATAATATATCTCCATTAATATTTATCTCTGCTATATTCTTGTGTGGCATGGCTAGGAATACAAAATCATATTTAGCAAGTCTTTCCGGATCAAATCTCAGTTCCAGAGTATTGGTGTTGAATTCAATCAGCTGGTGATTAAGCTTTATATTCACATTATTAACATCTGCAAAATATTTATCAAATGCATAGAAAAGCTCTGAATTACCATTTTTAATATGATAAATGATATTATTCTTGGCTGCAAAAATCATCGCACCATGAAATGCATTGAGCTCATTCACATCAAGCATATATACTGTGGATACCAGTGGGTCAATGAAATTATCAATAATATCCTGTGATAATCCCTGTTCAAGGAAATACTCTGCTAGTGATACTGATATGAGATCTGTATATTTTTTGCTAACTGCATCAAATAGTTCTGGAGTATCTGCATTTTCAATCAGATTGAATAGATCTGTTGTGACCGTCTCAAATTCATCCACCAGTTTTTTTATTCTGGTCAGTGAGGATACATTTTTCATACCAATATAGGATAACATCTTGAATTGCTTTATCATTCTAGAAACAAATCCCTGCTTCTTACTTGGTAATATCACAGATCTTTTTTTCTTGATCTGTAAAATCGCACGTGCAGACAAGTACTCCTCCTTCTCGATATGAATGCCCTCTTCACTATTCAGATCATCAATCAATTTGAGTAGATTTGTATTACCAGATATGAAAAAATCTGCTCCCTGATCTATTCGATACTTCTCATGTGTGTATACTCTGCCACCCAGTTGTGAATTCATCTCATACAGATCTATCTGGTATTTATTATTTTTTGATAGATAGTACGCTGTGGATGCTCCTGCAATACCTCCTCCGACAATTGCTATTTTCATATATATTTCATGCGAAATAAGCTATATAAAGAACTATTCCATCAATAACCGGTTTTACACTTATTTTTTGAAATTCTTTAAAATTTTTCGATAATATTTTTGATGATTCATATATCATCACCAGGAAATATATGTTATCAGAGTAATCACACAGAACCCGCAAAAAATTCATCATGTGGTGGATCTATGAAATCAAATCCCCTGGGATAATGTGTGAACATCTCATACAGAGATCTTCTAGTCATGAATCTGAAACCATCCAGGCCTGGGTGGAATCTGGGTATAGATAATTCATCATATTTATCATTGGGAACTAGATTTCCATCCTTTTTTAGCCGATATCCAGGCCCATCCAGAGATGAGATGGTATCTGTGTTTCTAACCTCTTCATATGCTCTCAACTCAAAAAATCTAGCAGGCATATCTTCAGATACATTGGATAACACACATTCATAAGTGGGGGGAACCATTGCCAATTGCATTGGCTGCATTATCATGACCACGAAATCAGTTATTTTTCCAGGTTCTGTCCACCTCTGAAGAGTTACTCTGCATGTGGCATCCAATGCCTGTATGATCCTACCAAATACAAATCCACGTCTAGCATCAGGATAGGATTTACCCAACCAGATTGAGGGAATAAATTCATCTGTAACTGTGGGGGGAATAAGATGCAGATTGAACTGCAATTCAGGTCTTAGATGTTTGTGTTCGGGTAATATAAGATTGTCATACACCAGACCATGGGGTGCAATTGGTCTTGCAGGTCGAATTATATCACCACGTAAGAATATAGGTGTTCCATCAGGATGCCAATCAAGTGGTAATGCCAAATCCATAGGATGAAATCCCCCCCATCTACTAAATGGATTACCATTCAAATCGGGAAAAAAAAATTATCTCAGTGATACAAAAACAAGGTGTAGTATCAAATTGCTTAAATGAGAGATGTCCATATCTGATATTAGACATCATAAAAATATGTAATGTCAACAGGGGGGTCGCCCAGCCTGGCCAACGGCGCGGGGCTTAAGATCCTGTCTTTTAGAAGTTCGCGGGTTCGAATCCCGCCTCCCCTATTTTTTCATACAAAATTGATTTTTTAATTAGTGTAATTGAATTCAATCGTGGTGTGAATGTGAGCAACC
>JAJRQD010000092.1 GCA_024280435.1 archaeon
AAGTGCAGTAATTGTGGTACAATCAGTGATTTGTTAAGCTGTGAATCCTGTGGTTATCCAACTATATTTGATTGAGTAATTGCTAAAACATATTATTTTTTATCTATTGATGAATGATAAACAATGTGAAGGTTCAGAAATATATTCCTATTATAAATTGCAAAAAAATTATTGTTCTCAAATCGAGTTTAGATTAACTGCTCTAATTATACCAATAATTAGGATTAAAGGATGTTATTTTCAAATCATTACAATATTAAATTATTATTGATTTCACTCCTATTTCAATTACCAATTTAACGTTTTAATCTCGGATCAAGTGCATCTCTAATTGCATCCCCAAATAGATTTATTGCCATAGTCAAAAAGAATACTGCAAAACCAGCAGATAAAGCAATCTGCACATGAAGGCTAACGTAGCCAACACCATTTGATATGATAGTACCCCATGATACATCTTTTGCAGGATCTCCAAAGCCAAGAAAAGTCAAACCTGCTTCAGATAGGATACCACCGCCAACACCTAGAGTTGCAATTACAATAATAGGAGCCATGATATTTGGCAAAATATGTTTTCTAAGTATTCGTTTATCAGAAGCGCCAAGAACTTTTGCAGCGGATACATATTCCAGATTGTTCACCTGTTTTGTGGTTGCATTGACAAGACGTGCACTTCCAGCCCATCCAAAAACACCTAGTGCGATTAGTATTATAAATACAACAGGTATTGAATTAAGAAAAGCAGAATCTGAATTTTTAAGCATACTGATTGCCAGAATAGCAAAAATAAGGAATGGGATAGCAATGAAGAAATCAGTAAGTCTCATCAAGAACTCTTCTTTTCTCGCACCATAATATCCAGATACAAGACCTATTGGAATACCAATTGATAATGATATGGCAATTGAACCAAAACCAACAATCATAGAAGTCTCAGTACCAGTGATTAACTGACTAAGTATATCTCTACCGACACCATCAGTACCAAATGGATGTGCCAGATTTGGATAGGAAGTGGAACCACCACCATAAAATATACCATATCCAGATTGTGTAGAGGTAGGTTTTAAGGGAAGAAACAATGGATAGAAGATTGCCAGTAGTATCATTGCAAATACATAATATAAGCTGTACATAGCAAATTTATTCTCTTGTAGTCTGAATTTTACCGATTCAAACCAACTCTCAGATTTCATATCCATATCCAATGTGGTTCCCTCTCTCAAAGACACAGAACCTGCAATGTCTATTGTATGATCAAAGGTAATTTTGTTTTTATTTATTTCACTCATTTTTCATTTCCTCCTATATACTAATCCTTGGATCAATCACTGCATAGAATAGATCGGTAGCCAAATTAGATAATAACACCATGGTGGTGATGATCATTGTGATAGCAAGTATAATAGACATATCAAGTACTTGGATAGCTTGTATATACACTTTACCTAGACCCGGCCAGTTAAATACTGTCTCTGTGATTGGAGCACCTCCCAAGGCACCTCCAATTGCGAGACCGATAAAAGTAACCACAGGTAGAATTGCATTCCTCAATGCATATCTCCAGATAATCACCTTCTCTTCAATTCCATTGGCTCTTGCCGCAAGAATATAATCCTGGTTCAAAACCTCCAGCATATTTGATCTGATCAATCTAGTTGTCAAGGATAAAGTTGCAAAGGTCAAAGCCATCAATGGTAGCGTTATATGAATTATAGAATCCAATACATTATGCCACCAAAGCGGAAGTTGATAGGAATTATTGGAGAAAAAATCAGCCCAATTAACCTCCTCTCTGTTTGCAGTGTTTGCACCAGTAACAGGTAAGATGTTGAGACCACCACCACCAAATATCTTTATTAATAAAATTCCAGAAACATAAATTGGCATTGATAGACCAATAAATGCAATTGCTGATACAGTCGTATCTATTGATGTACCTCTTTTCCTAGCAGCTGTAATTCCAAGCGGTATTGAAATCATTGTAGCAAGAATCAATGCAGCATACTGTAATTTAGCAGTTTGGTAAATTAACTTATTAATCATTGGTGATGGATCAGAGGTTAAATAAATTCCTGAAAAACCAAATTCCCATTTTAGAAAATTACCCAACCACTTCAAATACTGCAAATATACAGGATCATCTAACCCGTATTGTTTTTTTAGAATTGCAATTCTGATCTCACGGCTTGCACCCGCACCTAGAGCCTGTTCCGTTGGATCACCTATGGCTTTAGTCATAGTGAAGGTCAGAAGTGACACACCAAGGAATAGTGGTATCATAACCAATAGCCTACGTGCAGTATAGATAACAACACGGTTCTGAAAGAAAGCTGAAATCTTGCTTGCAAGATTATCTTCCACTATCTCAACAACATTTTCATCACTCATTATAATTTGCAATTTATTTGGGAATATATGAATGTTTTATTTTTTCTAGTTCAAATTCAAACATTCTTATAAATTTTGAAGATATTTAATTACATATTAATTACAATTTTAAAATAAAAACGCAGCTATTGAGTAATTGATATGAAAATTAAAGCACTGAAGTTATAGCGCTAAAAATACCAAATTAAATTGAATATTATTAACATGAGTATCCTTAGTAGAAAAATAAATGGAAATTATTTTTTCATACTCGTCATAATTCTAGATTTGGAATTCCCACCTGAAGCAATAGTAA
>JAJRQD010000093.1 GCA_024280435.1 archaeon
GATGCTGAGAATAACGTTCTTGGAGTGCTAGATGATTATGATATTGTTAGCAAAGTGCTTGCAGAGGAAAAAGATCCCAGAGTAATCACAGCCGCAGAGATAATGTATGCACCCCCACCGGTTAAATTGGATACCCCTCTGGAAAAGGTACATGAGATCCTCACACAACTGGAAGCATCAATGTTACCAGTAGTCGATGAAAGTAATAAATTACTTGGTGTTATCACAATTATGGATGTTCTGGATGGAATGATGAGAAATCGTGGAGTTGTAGGGTGGTTCAAAGGACTTATAGGAAAGTGATCAGGTGAGAAGAGGCGGTGGATCAAGATCTAGTAGTAGATCTAGTAGTAGAAGAAGTTCTAGAAGACATTACGGACATAGTAGAAGAAGAGGTTACTATGGTGGTGGATATTATGGAGGACACTATAGACGTAATCAGATGGGCCCTCTTGGTGCAGTGATTACGATTTTTATGTTCACCATATTTATTGTATTTATATTCAGCCTTATTTTAGGAACACCAGGTACTAGCACATATGATCTTGAGAGTAATATGACTGCATCCTCAAGTGCACAATCAATGTTCAGAGATGAGCTTTCTATGGAAGTTATTCTTGGAGATAATAATGTTACAACATATTTCTTCAATGATAAGCCGGGATTAACAGGGCCATTAGTGAAATCAAATGAAACCTATTCAAAATCTATTAGTGCCAATGAATTTGTATCCAGTTATTCATATATGAATGATAAATCTAAGGTAGATATTACATGGAGTGCCACTGATTATGTGAAATTATGGATAATTAAGGGCACTTCCAGCTATAATTCATGGGTAAATGGCGATGATGTTTCGGGTAAAATACAGGAGGTGGGCGATAACAAATCAGTCACTTACAATGTCAATAGTCCAGATACCTATTATTTCATCTTTGAGAACTATGGCTTGGGACAGATAGAGCTCAATGTGGATATCAGACTTGAATTAAGCACTCATGATGTATCCAATGCGATTGATAGTGTGAATGGAAATTTTGATAGAACAAGTTATAATTATGATTATGTGGTGATAAAGAACATGTCAAATGACAATGTGACGGTAGAACTGACCAGATATCCAAGATTTAGCCTAGGTCAGATTTTCCTAACACTAGCTGGAGGATTAGTCTTTCTGCTTTATCTTCTTTTCAAGAAATTGAAAAAATCAGAGAAAGAGAGAAAGGCAAGAATGAAGACAGGTGTTGTTCTACAAAATCAATTCCAACCTGCTAAGACTTCTGTATTCACCCAGCCTAATCAGTCAGGATACTATCAAAGGCCAGTTCCAATGTATTGTGCAGCATGTGGATCGGGATTGGTTCCAAATACTAAATTCTGTACCACATGCGGAGAGAAGCAGTAAATATTGTTTATTCAAATTCTGTAAATTTAATTTATAATTATTTTATCTACAATAATGAATCAATGAAATCATCCACATTAGATGTGGTTTTTATTGGCATTGTAATGTATCCTTTTTCATGATTTTTCTCATTCCAATCATTTGTGGTCTCAATTGCAGGAGTATTGCCTGCCCATGATCTTCTGCCAACACCAATCATTACGTCCCAATCAAGTGCAGATTTTACAATCTCATCCACCCTCTCTGAACCATCAAGTACCAGACCAAAACCACCATTTATTGCCTTACCTGTACCTACTCCACCACCATTGGATAGTACAGCCATTGTCATACCACGTGCGACATTTCCTGCCCATGATTGATGAGCCATATCAGAGGTTATATTTGATCCATCATATATATTCGCAGTCTCTCTGAATGGACTGTCAGTTCCGCCAGTGTCATGATGATCTCGGCCCATCATTACAGGACCAATCTCTCCATTTCTTACCATTTCATTGAATTTCAGTGCGATAGTAACTCTACCATTTCCATCTGCATACAGTATTCTAGCCTGTGAACCAACAACTAAGTTATTTTTGTCTGCATCTTTAATCCATCTGTAATTATCACGATCCAAGCCAGATCGATCTGGATCTATGCAGGAAGCTGCTGCCTCATCTGTTTTCAATAGATCCTCAGATTTACCAGATAGACATACCCATCTGAATGGTCCAAAACCCTTATCGAATGCTATTGGTCCCATCATATCCTCCACATAGCTTGGAAAGATAAAACCATCAAGTGTATCTTTACCATTTTTGACTATATCAGTACATCCCGCATCAAATACTGCTTTCATAAATGAATTACCATAGTCATAGAAATGCGATCCCCTATCATATAATGTCTGTATTAGCTTGAATTGTAGTATTAGTGATTCATCCACTAATTTTTTGAACTGTTCAAAATCATTCTCCATCATATCTTTTGCCTGTTCAAAAGTGAGAGAAACAGGAGTATAACCACCTTCATACACTGCATGACAGGATGTCTGATCAGAGATCAACTCTACCTTGAGATCATTCTCAACTGTATACTGTAATAGATCCACTATATTCCCGTGATATGCAATTGATAGTGGTTTTTTCAGTTGTCTGTACTCATCTACCCATGTAAATATCTCAGACAGATCAGCAGATACTCTGTTTACCCATCCTTGGGAAATACGTGTATCAATTTGTGATTTATCAACCTCAGCAGTGATATTGATTGCACCTGCAATCTCAGCTGCCTTTGGCTGAGCACCAGACATACCACCCAGACCGGATGTTATGTAGAGTACGCCTGCAAGATCACTATTCTCATCAATACCAAGATATTTTCTACCTGCATTTAATAAGGTGATGTAAGTGCCGTGCACAATACCCTGAGGTCCAATATACATCCAACCACCCGCAGTCATCTGACCATAGTTAACCACACCCAATGCAGATGCTCTGTGGAAATCATCTGGATTATCAAACATTCCCACAAGCAGTCCATTGGTTGAGATCACTCTGGGTGCATTTCTGTGAGTGGTAAACAATCCTACTGGATGACCAGAACTTACCACAAGTGTCTGATCTTCCTTCATAATTTTAAGATATTCTTTGATAAGTACAAACTGCATCCAATTCTGACATACCTGGCCAGTAGAGCCATATGTTACCAATTCATATGGATAGAGTGCAATGGGGAGGCTAACATTGTTATCTAGCATTATCTGTATTGCACGTGCCTCTGTGATACCCTCGTACTCATCAATTGGTCTTGCAAATATATCTCCTTCTGGTCTGTACCTGTAACCATAGATTCGCCCATATGTTTTCAATTCATTCATAAATTCTTTTGCCATGAATTCATGATGTACACTTGGTATATATCGAAGTGCATTTTTAATAGCAATTCTAGTCTCTTTTTTATTCAACTTAAATCCTCTACTAGGAGCTCTTCTATACTGAGGATCAAACACAGGATCACTGGGTAATTCTTCCGGTAGATTTACCTTGTACACATTCATAACTCATAATTAAAAAGCAAGTATTCAAAATTTATTATTTACTTTATATGAAATAAGCAATTGTTAAATTAAGTTTAATAATATACTTGTTAAAAAATATCTCATAGAATGATACAACATCGATGTTCAATGTATAGTCTTTAAGTATAAATAATCAAATCAATATATGTATGTCATCAGAATCACTAAAAAATGCATTAATCGCAAATTTAGTTATCGCATTGATAAAATTCGTCGTTGGTTTCTTTTCAGGATCAGCAGCTATGATATCCGAGGGAATACATTCTCTGGCTGACAGTTTTAATCAAATACTGCTAGGTCTTGGAATCAAGGGTAGTAAGAAGAAAGCAGATCTTGAACACCAATTTGGGTATGCAAAGAGACAATTTTTCTGGGCGTTTGTGGTTGCAATATTGATTTTTGGAGTAAGTGGTACTATTGCCTTCCTTGAGGGGCTTAAGATCATACTTAATCCAGAAGAACACGAGATCAAGGCAGATAAATTATACTTGAATTTAATTGTGCTATTCGCTGCAATGTTACTTGAAGGCTTTGCATTCAAGACTGCTTATGGTGAGGCCAAAAAATTCCAGAAAGAGAGTGGTGAGAAATCTGTGCTCAAAGCATTGGATAAGATGCAAGATCCAGTTCTTAGTAGTATCTTCGCAGAAGATGCGTTGGCACTTATAGGCCTGATAATTGCATTTATCGGAATATCTCTGACTTCAATACTTGAGATGCCGATAATTGATGGATACACCTCCATGGCAATTGGACTTGTACTGGGAACTGGTGGATTAGTTCTTGCAAAAGAGAATAAAACCTATTTGATTGGTAGAGCAGTAAATCTTGAGACACAGGAAGATATTAGCAAAGAGATAAATAGTTTTGAAGAGGTTGAGAAAATTAAAACATTAAGAACTATGTTATTGGGACCCAAAGAGATGATTTTGGCAGTAGATATTGAATTTAAAACAGAGTTTGAGGATGATCACCTTGCAGAAGTAATTGACAAGATAGAGAACCATCTATCAGAACTATTTGAACAATTATCACCTGACAAAATATTTATTGAGATACAATAATTTAATAATTCAAAATATAGAGAATTAACACATCTACTAGTAATATATATAACTTAACGTTCATATAAACCAATATCTATTTGAATAGAAATAAATTATAGTTATATAAAAATAGTTGATGATTTTATATTTTCTTAAATACGAATGATTTATATTTTTACTTGGGAAATAGAGTGACATTCAAACAGCAAACCTTTTTGAAACACCAAGATAAAAGAAAATTCAAATTGCTAGGACTATCGATTCTTATTGGAATTATCGGTGGATTGGGTGCAGTTTTGTTCAGAGAGATGATTTCATTTGTTAATATGGTACTATATGAGCTACCAAACAGCTATTTCAATAGCAGTCCAATAATGACAGTAATCAGTCCCACTATTGGTGGATTGATTGTCGGTGCATTGGTATACTATTTTGCAAGAGAAGCCAAGGGACATGGAGTACCAGAGATTGTGGAATCTGTCAACTTAAATGATGGTAAAATGAGAGTACGTGTACCATTTATAAAAATACTTGCCTCTGCAATCACAATTGGATCCGGTGGATCTGCGGGTAGAGAGGGTCCAATTGCTCAGATAGGTGGTGGTGCAGCAAGTGCAATCGCTCAGAAGATGAACCTGAGCAAAGATGAGGCTAAAACACTTGTAATTGCAGGTGTATCGGCAGGTATCTCAGCAACATTCAATGCACCTCTTGGAGGAGTATTATTTGGATACGAAGTAATTAGAAGAGATCAAAAACAATTCAACATATTTCCTCTGATCATATCTTCAGTGGTTGCAACCACTGTTGGTGAGATATTTCTGGGAACTGAGCCTGCTTTTATTTTCCCAAGATATGGAGAATATGATCTGATCTCAAATATACCATTTTTCATATTACTTGGAGTAATTATGGCAATATTTGCCATTTTCTGGACAAAGTCATTTTATTTCATCGAGGATGCACTTGAGAGGATAAAGATTTCACCAATATTATTAGCAGGTCTAGGTGGATTGGGCGTTGGTATTATTGAATTATTCATTCCAGAGGTGAATGGAATCACTTATGCACCGATTGATAATGCATTAGCATTGAAATATACCGTTTTATCACTCATACTGTATACATTTGCCAAATTAGTGGCAACCGCCCTTTCCATAGGTAGTGGTGGTTCTGGAGGTATCTTTGCACCAACATTATTTCAAGGAGTGATGCTAGGCACTGCATATGGATTGATTCTCTACAATGTTGGCTTCAGTACTGCAAATGCAGATATATTTGCATTGTTGGGAATGGCTGCATTGTTTGCAGCATCTGCAAGAGCACCATTAACGGCTATTATCATGATCTCTGAGATGGTTAATGATTTTAATCTGATTATTCCACTTATGTTCACTGTTGTCACCGCATGGATCATCAGTACTATGATGATGCGAGATGATATATATATTATAAAATTAAAGAGGAGAGGTGTTGCATTCTCATCGGCAATTGATATTCTTGATGATATACAGGTCTCTGAGATAATGATCACAAACCCAATTACTGTATCGCCTAAGGATAGAATTGAGGATGTACTTGAGATCATGCACAATACCAACCACACTGGATTTCCAGTTGTTGAAGGTGGTATTCTCAAAGGAATAATAACAGAGCATGATATTGACAGAGCACTTACAATAAAAGAGATGAAATTATGGTCTGTAAATGAGATATGCTCCAAGAAACTATTTGTGATAACTCCTAATTGCTCACTTTCAGAGGCATTTATTATATTTGCAAAGAAGGGCATCAATAGACTGCCAGTAGTTGAGAAACATAATAAGAAATTAGTTGGATGGTTGACCAGATCAGACATCATGAGGTTCTATCTAAAGAAGAAATCATTGAATATCGTTGAGGAGTATGAGATGAATACTCTGGAAAACCTGTAATTCATCATCTAAGATAAGAGATAGCCCAAAAATATAGACTTATTATATTCACAGGATTTAGTGATATATGAGAAAAATATATCTGATTTTTGTTTTTTTACTGATAGCTACTCCTCAAAGCACTGCATGGGGTTTTGCAGTTCATAATAAAGTTGCTAGTAATGCAACAGATATTATGGATGGTGATTTTCAAAATTTTTTACTGGATAATATTGGATCAGTTAAATCTAAAAGTGTGGAACCGGATCAGATTAAATCAAGTGATCCCACAGAAGGCCCAAGGCATTACGATGACAGTGATATTGAGCATATGGATATAAATGTATCATCCACATCAGAAGATTATGATCTGGGAGTGATATCATGGGCAATTCTTAATGCAACAAATAATCTTGCAGATGCAATTTTGGATAATAATGCAGATGGTATTCTACACTATGCAGGATATATAGCACATTATGCAGCAGATGCCACACAACCACTTCATGCAACTAAGAATTATGATGGACAGTTTACAGGTAATTCAGGTATTCATAGCAGATTTGAGAGTGAATTGGTTAGTCGTAATTTTTATGACAGTTTTTCCAATACCACTTTCAGTGAATTGAAGATTGTTGATCCGTACAATGCAACCAAGAATATTATCGCATCTGGTTTGAATCTGACTTCTGAGATATACTATGCAGATGATGTGGCCAAGAATGATACTGATTATTATGATGTGTTGTGGAATATGACATCATATATCGTGATAGATAGATTGAATCTTGCAACTCAATTCACTGCAAATCTGTGGTTCACTGCATATCAAATGGCAGTGAAAAATGGCTTGGAAGTATTTTCACCGGTATTTCAGGTTAAAACAACTTCATCTCAGGTAAATAGCAATCCAAGCAGTGTTGAGACACCTGTCGGGCTATTATTTATTTTTTCAATCCCATTAATTGCATTGTTTAGAAAAAAGAAAACATCAAGATAAAATAACCATTTCAACACAAATAATTATATTCAACAGAGAAAATTATTATTCTGATATAGTGATACAATAGTAATGAAACTTGGCAATATATCCATATTCAACAGTGATTTGACCAAAAATAAGTTGAACTGGTATATTAGAGTTGCAGATAATCTTGCTCCTGCCAAGTTTTTAATTGCCAGATCAATCAAGTGTGATTTCAAGTTAAATATGAAAATTGATCTGTTGTGGAGCATTTTTGACGAAAGTATGCTTACTTTGAATAATATAAGAAAAAATATTGATGAGTTTGATTATAAATCAGTGACTCCAAATCTATTGGATCTTTGTGTTGAAATAAGTAAAAGAATTCTGTCTAATTGTAATTTCTGTCACTGGAATTGTGGTGTTGATAGAATGTCTGGAGAGATGGGAGTATGTAAACTAGACAGCGATAGCAGAGTTTCAAGTTTTTTTCATCATAATGGTGAAGAGCTGGTATTTCGTGGGAAAAATGGTTCTGGAACTATATTTTTCACATCATGTAATATGAGATGTGTTTTCTGTCAAAATGGTGATATAAGTACTGATAGTAGAAATGGTGATGTTATTGGAGCAGATCAATTGGCCAGTATAATCAAACTACTTAGATTCGAAGGTGTTCATAATATTAATTTTGTTGGAGGAGACCCGATAGTACATTTACACACAATAATAGATGGAATATCAAGATTGAACAACACTGATTTATCAAATACAGAGATAGAAGAGATTATTAATTTAAAAGCAGATTATTTCATCAACTATAGCTTAAACTATGATTGCAATTATATTTCAGAATTCAATGTACCAATGCTTTGGAATTCAAATTTCTACATGAGTGCGGATGCATTCAGATTATTATCGGTGTTGATGGATGTATGGCTTCCTGATCTTAAATTCTATGATGAAAAATGTTCAAGAAGGTTGGCAAAGGTCTCTAAATATTTTGAGGTTGTCTCATCCTTTCTTATTAAACTGTATGAAATACAGGAGAATTTTGTGATAAGACATCTTATACTACCAGAGCACATAGATTGTTGTACCATACCTATACTTGAATGGATCAATGAGTATATTCCTGATACACTGGTAAACATTATGACTCAGTTTCACCCAGATATGAGAACAGACCCAAAAAATATACTTTACAATGAAAAGTATGCAGACCTGTGCAGAAAATTATCTAAAGATGAGATTAACAGGGTATTTGAGATAGCAGATCAACTGAATATAAATTATAAAGATTTAATTATCTAGTAAGCCTTCTTTCAAGTGAGTATAGTTCACTTATCTAGCTAGCAAAAGCTGTCGCAGAAATATTATTGTATGGCTTGCCAGCATAGAGCTTTCTCCAAGACTTAGTTTTGATACTTGGTATTTTTCTATTGCTTGAATATCCTCATCGGTCAGATCTCTCTGTGCACCCAATATAATCAGTTTATCATTCATATCTGTATTATCATTATATCTCTCACCATCTTCACTTAACAGTACAATACCATTGAATTCTATTCTCTCAAGCAACTCTGATAGATCACCCTCTATAAATAGATCATTCCAATTTTCCTTTATATGATGAGCAACAGATATTTCATCCTCATCTATTAGATCAAGATCAGATAGCCAGTGTATCCACCCACCATCTTTCATATACACTATTATCTCATCACCTTCATTATCAAGTAATCTTCTACCTGCTGCAAGAATACATCTGGGTACAATATCAAATCGGCCATGACCGGTTAGATCTTTAAGATTGTAGTTGGGATTTGCCTTGGCCCTCTGGCTGATAACTAGGAATTTCATTTTTCGCTAATATGTCCAGAGATCGCATTAATTGGTGTGATAATCACACCTGCATCAATTCTGGTACCGGGTAATAGAGTTGTGCGCACACCAATATGAGACCTTGGACCGATGATTGATCCAAATTTAGCCTGTGGAACCATTACCTCAGTTGTTGGAAAATCTCCAATTGCCGTGTATATTGGCTTCATTGGTAGATGTTTATTTGTCATTATCACAGCAGAATGAATTGTTGCATTATGACCTATAATGCTATCACCAATAAATGCCTGACCTGCAATTGATACATCATACATTATTATTGAGGACCTTATCTCACTCTGAAAACCAATTTTTGTATTATCACCAATTTCACAATGATCCCTTACCAATACATTATTTCCGATAAATACATTATTTCCAATATAAGCAGGTCCTTTTATAATTGTACCATTCAGTATCTCAACACCAGATTCGATGATGACTGGTCCTTTAATATCCACATTACTCTCGATATAAGCACCAGATGATATAATAGTATCATCGAGTTTATCAAGCAGATATCTGCTAGCTTTCATTATATCCCAAGATCTACCCACATCAATCCAGATTTCATTCCAGATACCAGAACTTATTTTCTCTCCATTCTGTATCAATTCATTGAAACACTCATTGAAGTTCATTGATTTTTCAAGAATTGTAAAGATATCAGAATGTAATAAGAATACACCTGCAATGACATAATGTGATTTGCTATGATCAGTCTCTTTGACAATACTTTTTATAAATCCCTCACCATCAAGTGATACTACACCATATTTACGTATATCAGATTGTAGAGTTACTGCGATTGAATAGTTCGTGCCACTTGCCTCAGCTGCATTTATTGTACGGGGGATAATTTGATCAGCACAGATAATATCACCATGCATCATTATAAAATTCTCATTATTAACAAAAGATTTTGAAGCAAGTACTGCACCTTCTATTCCAGGTAGTTGCTGTGCCACATAAACTATATTCACACCAAATCTTTTACCATCTGAGAAATATTCTTTGAATGGTAATTGGTTCTTTGGTGTAACAATCAAAATATCTGTTATACCATTATTTTTCAACCGTTTAATTGAATATTCAAGAATTGGTTTACCAAGTATTTTAATCAGTGTTTTAGGAACTTCATCAGTTAATGGTTTGAGTTCAGTTCCAGAACCACCTGCCAGGACTACTGCTTTCATATATATAACTCCTTTATTACTTTGTCACTATTAAATTGTAGAATTTGATATTGAACCTGAGAATAATTTTTGCCTCTAATTGAGTTTATTTGACACATTTATTTTTCCAACTTATTCCCGTAATAAAATGGAAATATATAAATACTTTCTTTAATTATCAGATATTAGAAAAAAAGAGTATTTATTCAGATATCAAAATTATCTATGGAGATAGATTCCAATATTTTCCACTATAAATATGGGAATGTTTATTATCAATTGAGAGAGATATGAGATACCTGTAAATATACTAAAAGGAGTTTTATTTGATGTGTGGAATCATTGGTGTTTGTCAGAATAATAGTAAAATAAAAATTGGAAAAATAGTATTTGATGCACTGTCAAGGCTAGAATATCGTGGTTATGATAGTGTTGGGATTGCCACCATCACTGAGAACGGAATTCTCCTCGAGAAGGATGCTGGAAAAATCGGGGATGTGGGGAAAAAGCTGAAATTTGAGCAGATAGAGGGAAACACCGCAATTGGACATTCTAGATGGGCAACGCATGGACCACCATCACAAAAAAATAGCCATCCACACAGTAGCATGAGTGACAGAGTTGTGATTGTACATAATGGTATTATAGAGAATTATCTAGAGCTCAGAGAACGCTACACAGGTAAAGGATATGTATTCAAATCACAGACAGATACAGAGATCATTCCTCACTTTCTGGAAGAAGAGTTAAAAAATGGAAAAAATATGGAACAGGCTATTTTACAGCTGACCTCTGAGATCAAAGGTACATATGCTCTGGTAATAACACATACTGATGAACCAGATAAAATTTATGCTTTAAGAAAGGACAATCCACTGGTGCTTGGCATATCTAATGATGGGAATTATTGTGCATCAGATATTCCAGCTTTCTTACCATATACCAAAGAAGTGATAATAATGAAAGATCAAGAACTTGCTATTCTTGAGCCCCATCGATACACTATCAAAAAATTACCATCTTTAACTGTAATTGATAGAAAACCACATACTGTGACATGGACACCAGAAGCTGCACAAAAAGGAGGATTCCCCCACTATATGTTGAAAGAGATACATGAACAACAAAAAGTGTTATCCTTTCAATTAGCCACTCAGAATGATATCTTTGGAAAAATTGCAGAGATGGTGAATGACGCAGAGAAAGTCATACTTGTAGCAGCAGGAACAGCCTACTATGCATCACTCAATGCTTATCATACATTCCCAGAATATGGTAAAAAAGTAACTATACCCGCAATTGCAGCAGAATGGGATACTGTAAAACCACTTGTGGATGATAATACATTGATACTTGCAGTCAGTCAGTCTGGTGAGACATTGGATACTATGAAGGCAATAAAAGATGCAAGGGAGAGAAATGCAAAGGTTGCATCAATTGTTAATGTCACCGGATCATCACTGACAACGATATCAGATGAAGTTGCCTATATTCATGCTGGACCAGAAATTGGTGTTGCTGCTACAAAAACATATTCTGCACAGTCATATGCAGTCTGGAGAGTGGCTCATGCACTTGCAAATATAAATGGAACACTAGATAAGAATGAGATGAAATTATTCAGTAGAACTATTAATGAAGTACCACAGATTGTACAGAAAACTGTTACTGCTGCTGAGGCTCAGGCAAGAGATCTTGCAGGTTGGTTCAAGAATAAACATTCTGCTTTCTATCTTGGAAGGGGTGTATCACACATAACTGCCCTTGAAGGTGCATTGAAGATGAAAGAGATCTCATATATTCATGCAGAGGCATATCCAGCAGGAGAATCCAAACATGGTCCAATTGCACTGATACAACCGGATTATCCAGTTGTATTCTCAATTCCAGATGATAGACATCGAAATAAGATGATAGGTTCTGTGCAGGAAATGAAGGCAAGAGGAGCCACAACTATCGGAATTGTAGATGAATATGACAATGAGATGAAATCTATACTAGATCATGCTTTTGAAATCCCAACAGGTTATGGAAAATTCTTGACCCCAATTACATATAACATACCACAGCAATTACTTGCATACTATACTTCTGTATCTGTGGGTGCAAATCCAGATATGCCAAGAAATCTTGCAAAATCGGTTACTGTTGAATAGCATTGCAAATAGATGTAATAATGTATTCGAATATTACAGTTATCATATATTTACTGAATAATGAAAAAAAATCAAGTGATTAATATCTATGATTTATAATTTTATGCAAATATTTAATTTGACTCGCTTAGTTAATTACTACTATTGAAAATCACAGCAGGATTCAGTGACAATGATTTTTTTGAAGAAATATCAAATTCACTTTCAGGTATTAAGATTGAACAAAATCATCGTAGTGGTGTGTCTTTACTGAATAAAATTAAAATAGAGAATTATTCTATAATTATTCTTGGAGATAGATTAACTGATATGACTGTATATGAATTCATAAACAATTTGATGAAAGAGAAGCCCACTCCCTGTTTGGTCATATACAAAGATGGTGCTGAGAAAGTAAATATAGACTATCCAAATGCATTGGACTACGGTATTGTTGCAACATTGGAGTTAACTTTCAAAAATGGGCATATCAGATTTCCCAATTTAATACAAGTAAGACTGAATGTTTTGAGTAAATTGAGAGTAGATAGATTTACCACACAGATAGAGCAATTAAACAGAGGGAAGAGCCGAATGGGATATCATGATCCTAAATTAAGAGATAAGATCAGAAAAATCAGAGAAAATACTTCCTTGCAAAATATTAAATCAAATATCAGCTCAAAGAGCCCCACAGGAACAGAAGGCGGATCTCCAAAAAGAATCATTGTCATAGGTGCATCAACAGGAGGGCCAAAAACATTGATGTACATCATATCACAGTTTCCAGCGAGTTTTCCACCGGTATTGGTAGTACAGCATATGCCAAAAGGATTTGTAAAATCATTTGCAGAGAGGATGAATAGCAATGCAAATATGCGAGTAGTACTGGGTAAAGATGGAGATCTGATCAGAAATGGGACAGTATATATAGCACCTGGAGGATACCACATGGAGATAAATGGTAATTCACCATTAAATGCAAGAATACACATCTCAGATGGTGCAAAAGTCAATTTTGTGAAACCGGCCGTGGATGTAACTCTGTATGCAGCAGCCAGAATATATAATGATCAGGTAATATCAGTGATACTCACGGGTATGGGCTCAGATGGTAGAGATGGAACTCGTTTAGTCAAAAAATTGGGTGGAAGAAGTATTGCATTGAATGAGGAACAATCTATAATATATGGTATGAATAAAGCTGTAATAGATGCAGGCTTGGCAGATGAGATACTAGGTATGGATCAGATTGTGACTCGCCTAGCATCTTGGGTGGTTAGCAATTAAGTTTAACAACAATTATTAAATCTTATACAATAGTTCTTGTTTCCAAATAATTCATAACTCTTGAAGGTCATAGAAGAATAGATATTACAGAGTTTGAGCAACCTGGTTACCTAAATGATTAATGTCCAGGATTTACCAGGTATTAAAAATTTTATAATTACGCCAGTAAAATAAAAAATATTAGGTTTAAATTCTAATTCATCCATGTTTCATGTACATGGATCCAAATTAAGCCATTTGGTGCATTTTCATCCTTTCTGAACAGAGCAGAGCTTATTCTTTTTGTTGGTTCAGAACCATTTGATTTTTGCAATTCAAAATAAATAGCACCTATGATCTCATCTGATATTTTTAGAATTTTCACATCCTCAGTCCAAATTTTTATGTCTAATCGGGTATTGTAACTTTTCTTAATAATATCGATAATTTCATTTCTGCCAACAATATCAGCAGATGGAGTGATTAACTCGAAATTTCTATCCAAAACTTTAGCAAATCTATATATATTACTATCAATCTTCCCTTTAAAATATTTCTCAAAAAAATCATGAAGCTCTGAAATTTCCTTTTCAACTATTTCAAAGATAGACATAATTGATTGATTTAAAACACTTTATTAAGTATTCTCCTCATTAAAAAGCAATTATACCAAAAATATTTCATTATTGTTTGGTTCTCAAAAAAATGTGCAATTAATAATTAATATACAAAGTAGTCAATATATCCAATTGATTGAAAAATGCTTAATTAGCCAATATGATTTGATGGA
>JAJRQD010000094.1 GCA_024280435.1 archaeon
AAAAATTTCAATAAACGGTTTTATAAATTATACAAAACATACATATTTATTTGTTATTTGGGTAGTCCGAAAAGCGCATTTGAACGAATATTATAAAATCAATATTAAATTTATATTTTATTTTAGCGAAAACCTTGTCAACCTTACAGAAATTAATAGTTTTTTAAATTATTTTTGTATTCTAGAGCTTATCGTAACTTATATTCTAAACTTATTTGGTGCGAAATTATATCTACCTAATACTAGATAGATATTTTTTATATGATTGTCGTACTGCATTGTTTATATTTCACTCATTGTTCAATAAAATATGAAAATTTTATTTAATAAAAGATATAGAATTTACTGATATGATTTCCCTTATAACTTATAATTTCAATTAGAGTGTATGAATAACTATGATTTACTTATAATTGGCTCTGGCCCTGTCGGATTGGCTGCTGCACTGGAGGCAAAGAGAAAAGGTCTGAATGCAATTATTCTTGAGAAAGGAGTATTATGCAATTCATTGTATCATTTCCCCTCATTTATGCGTTTCTTCACAACTGCTGAGTTACTAGAGATTGGTGGTCATGCATTTCCGAGCACAGATATCAAACCAACAAGACAACGAGCACTTGATTATTATAGACGAGTTACACAATTGAATAGAATTGATGTTAGATTACACCATAAAGTTGAGAGTATAATAAAGAATGATATATTCACCATATCTGGTACATCATCGATAAAAGGTGATATAAATAAATTTGAATTTCATTCAGAAAATGTAATTATTGCCACTGGATATTTTGATAATCCTGTTGGATTGGGTGGAATTCCAGGAGAGGACCTATCACATGTCTCATATTATTATTCAGAACCACATGGATTCTACAAGCATGATGTAGTGGTGATAGGAGCTGGAAATTCAGGTGCAGAGACTGCTCTTGAATTATATAGACATGGTGCAAATGTCACAATAATTCACAAATATGAAGAGCCCAAATCAAGTCTGAAATACTGGGTAGGTCCAGATTTGAAGAACAGGATAAAAAATAAAGAGATCAATAGTGTTATGCCTGCAATTACCAAAAAAATAGATGAGAAGGGAGTGTTTGTACTTCATAATAATGAAGAATTATTCATCCCCGCAGATCATGTATTCATTCTAACAGGCTTCACACCTGATATGGAGATGTTACAGAAGTTTGGTATTGAATTTGATAATGATACACTTGCATGTGATCTGAGTGATGTATATGAATCTTCCATTCCAGGTATGTATCTTGTGGGTTCTGTTGGATTTGGCAGGGCAACTAACTCTGTATTCATAGAGAATGGAAGGGAGCATGCAGTCATTGCTGTGAATGATATTGCAAAATTGAATAAGACTAATAATTGAATTAAAAATAGTAAAAAATACAATTTATTTTTTTTGTTATTTGCATCAATTAATATGTATAAAAATTAAATACTAACTAGAGACAATCAAATGTCTTATTTCTTATGAGGTGTTAAGTTGAGTGATGATTTGAGCAAAGATCTGATGGAAAGAGCAAAGAATTCTGCAATCACAATAAAAACTAGTAGTACTGTAAAGATAAGCTCTGCTACAAGAAAGGATATCAAATTCCAGGAGAAAATAATTGATAAATTTGAAAAAGAGATTGCATCTCTTAATTTCAAAAAAGAAGATATTCTATCGAAAAGTGAGGAGATGCTGAAAAAACTGGAGGCTAGCAGAAAAATACGAGATGAGACAAATAAGAAAATACCTGAGTTGAAAGAGATTAAAAATAATCTGGAGAGTAAAAAACAGGAATTGATTATCCGGAAAAGAAGTCTTGGGGATCAATTATCTGATGAGACCGATAAGAAAAAGAAGAAAGAATTATATGAGGAATTCATTCAGGTGAAAAAAGAACTTAATCAGGTATTTGAGGATCTTAATCCCGCTTGGGAGGAATTCAAAGAGGCTCTGAATATATCCAAAGAAGAACATACAAATATGCAGATTTATTATAGAATGAGTTCACAATCAAGAAAAGAAGCTGATAAAATACATCATGAAGTTAAAAAATTAAAAAAGAAATTATATAACAGTTACAAAAAATTGAGAGAATTACAACATCCATCAAGATAATTATTTTGCAGGTGGGTTAAGTACATAATATGCAATTGCTCCCTGTATATCTGCAACAATATTCCCACCTTTTTTGAATTTCTTGGAAATTGGCTCTGCAGTGCTTGATACCCATACTTTCATATCTGCATCCAAATCAAATCTACCACCAGTTTCCAATGAGAAATGTGTCACTGACTTATATGGTATTGAATGGAATTCCACCTTCTTACCTGTTATACCCTGTTTATTCACCAGAATTAACCTTAAATTTGTGAATATAATAGAATCCCTCACCAACTTATAGGCTAATTGGATCTGTTCTCCCTGGATAAGTATCTGCTCCAATTCTTTATGAGCCTCATCCAGATTTGCCTTAACTGCATTTCCTAACAATCTGCTTAGCATAATGTTCTGATTAGCTATTAGATTATAAGTATAACTAATATACTATTTAAATTTTGTTGAATATATTGATTTTATAGTTTCTCCAGTTCTCTTATCAGTATCTCATCAACAAACTTACTTGTATTTTTACTCACCACATAAGATTTGAGCTTGATGTAACTGTCATGTGATACAATCTGCCTGACGATCCTGTCTATCAGTATATTTACCTCTATCGCATCTCCTTTGTACATGAAAGTAAAGAGTACGCCATCCTCTATTTTCAAAGAGATATTGTATTCTTCCATTTTAATTAGTTCCATCTTTCCTGGCCTCTCTAGTATCTCCACAACAAAGCTATTTATGGCAGATAAGAAATTACTTATCAAACTCTCATTTAAATTGAGATTATCAGTCAATTCCTTGGCATATAATGAAATCCCCCCCTCTGCAATTATTTGAAAGAATACAGGAATAAATATTTTCTTTTTATCAGATTTTAATTTGTACTGTATAATATCACCAATTAATAGTTGCATCTCATCTACTGCCATCATGTTAATTTCCCTTTTTACAGTAAGCATTTTTCTTGATGCAATCTTCTCCTTCAAATCTTCAAATTTTGATTTAACAGTATAGAATTGATATTGATCACAAATCTCAATACCTTCCAATGTCAATTGCTCTGCTTCCTCATATTTTCCCTCAACCTCCATAAGCTTGGATTTCAACAGTATTTTCTCTACCTCAAAGAATTCAAGACCGGCTGGGGTATCCAACTCATCTAGTTCTGCAAGAAATATGTTGATATCAACTATAATTCTCTCATCATTGAATATGGCAAGTTCAAATAGATAATATTCTATTAAATGTATCAGTATCAATCTCTGGTACTGATATTCCAATATTTTGTTATTATTCAGCTGTTTCAGTATCTGCTCTGATTTTACCCTATCACGCATTCTGTTTGAGTATTTATGATAAAATGCAATTGCCAATTCATAGAAATCATTGACTATTCTATCATTCTTATACTCATCTCTTGTATTTTTCAGTAAGTTAAGAAATTTACTTGCCTCTTCCTGATTATTGAACTGTAAATATGCATATACTATATTCAGAAGGTTCTGAGCAAAATATATTGATCCACCGCCCTCTCTGATGTACTCATAACCCTTGAGATAATATTCAAGTGATTCCTCTATTTTTCCATTAAATAGCTGTATATAGCCAATATTGTTGTAACAGTAACCAATAAACTTTCTCTCATTGATTTTAATCCATAGATCTAGTGCAATATTTGTATAATGAGCTGCTTGATAATATATTCCCTTGGCCCAGTAGATATTGCCAATGATCATATTACACCTTGCTTTGTAAAAAATATAGTCATATTCCTCATTATCTTCAAAACGATGTAGTATCTGTTGAAGTAGATTATATGCACCATCAATATCACCCTGTCTCCACAGAGTGGATGCAAGATGTATTTTACTCTTAAGTATCAGTCTCTCATCATTGTATTGTTCAGATAGCTTGTTTGCAGCCATAATTTCATTGATGGTCTCTTTTTTTCTACCCAATGCCTGATATATCACATTTAATAGTATTTTTTTCTGAATTACAATCTCTGTGTCATTTTCCTCAATATCTTTGATCTTTTCCAAAGCTAACAGGTACTTCTCTGAATAGACTAGATCCTCAATCTCTTCGAATTGATCAAATCCCGATTTTGAGAAAAAGCTCACATTTAATTTATTTTATTGTTACTTTTAAATTAATTTTTATATGAGACAATAATTGATACAATTCAACTATCATCTTCCACATCCAATGTTAGATATGCATGAAATGGGCCCCCGATTGCAAAATAAGTCACCTGTGCTATCCAGATATAACCAATTGACTGCATCCATGTATCTGGTGCATATGTAAACAATAACATAATGCTCACGGTAAATATGAAATTAATCTTCTGGAATTTAGTCTTTACTGATTTCATCGCTGTGAATGGATAATTTGTGATCATAGTACCTGCAACAAACAGGATAAGAACTGCTGCAATAACTAGATTTGGATCTGCAATCACATACCAACCTGCAATAAATATGGCAGCTGGTGGAGAGGGCATACCTCTGAAATAACCTGTGGATTTGGTAGTGGGATCTATCATGAACCTTGATAATCTAAAACTTGCAAAGAACAGATACACCAATGCAAATAAATAGGCAATAACTGCAGATGTAGGATAGAACATTGTAAGTATTATTGCAGTGGGAGATAATCCAAATGTGAACAGATCTGCTGCTGTATCAAACTGTGCCCCAAGTCTTGGTGCTGTATTAGATCTCCTTGCCAACTTTCCATCAATAGCATCAAAAGACGCACCGAGAACGATAAATCTGGCAACAATATAATGGTCTGTATACAATAAATCTGGAAACAGTACTGCAATAAAAGCATATAATCCCAGTATAAGATTACTCACCGTGGAGAAATTTGCAAGAATTGCATAGTTATCAATTGTGTATTTACCAATATTGATAGTCTTATGACCAAATGAATCAATTTTAGCGATAGACATATTATTTCTCTCTCAGCTCTGCAACAACAGTTAAACCTGCTCTTACCTTATCTCCTATTTTAACAATAGGATAAAAAGAGTTTTTATCATCTTCAAGTCTAATTCTAATGTTGGTCTGACTACCAAACCTGATCATACCAAATTTAGCACCCTGTTCCACACTATCATTGACTTTATTCCAAACCTCTATTCTTCTTGCAAAAGCACCTGTCAACTGCAGAACCTCACATTTAATTGTATCATTCTCTATCTCCACAAGATTTCTCTCGTTCTTCTCCTCTGCACCTGCAAAATATACTGATCTGTGACTACCTGGTGAATGTTTGATTGATCTGATTACACCTGCTATTGGAGATCTGTTGAGATGTACATTGAATGGTGACATTCTAGTTGCAATCTCGAGTATATTATTCTCCTCTCTCACATAAATGATAATACCATCTGCTGCTGCAAGAATATGTCTATCATTAATCACAATCTCCCGTTTTGGATCTCTGAAAAACCATATCATATATAGACTGAAAATAAAGAATAAAAGTGAAAAAATATATTTGATATACATACCCCATCCACTTGTGGGTATCAACATAATAGTTATTCCTATTAGAAATGGTATGGCTATAAATCTGAATGAATTCTGTGCTATCATAAATAACACAGTTATTCATCTAATTAATATGCTTGTATCTGTTGATTTATTTTATTCTCAATTATTTTATTTTATTCTATTAAAAATCATTTTCAAAAATATATTTGGCGCATTCGTGGAAACATATCAGGGCATATATTGATGAAATTAAAAGTGGAAATTTGTTAAAATAAATTTAAAAGTGCGGTATCATATATCATAGTAGCTTGTCTCCTAATTCTGAGCTATGTATATTATCACAATATAATTATCTGAATATAAATACAATGGATATTCAAGACACTAACATTAAAAATAGTAGTAATCAAGAGGAATTATAGATTATTCTATTATTCTAATCTAATAATCTAAAATAAACAATTGTGAGCTAATTCTCCATGAGTTCTAAGGAAATCAAAGATATTGGAATCGTCGGATATGGCGTATACATTCCCAAATATCGTATATCAGTAGATGAAATCGCAAAAATGTGGCATGATAATGGCCCTATGATGGCAAAAACATTGAATGTCACTGAGAAATCCGTGCCAGACCTGGATGAGGATACTATCACCATAAGCGTTATGGCAGCAAGAAATGCACTTGCACGTGCAGATCGGGGTGATAATACAAAGAATAATGAATTATTATCAAAATTAGGTGCGATTTATGTCGGATCTGAGAGTCATCCCTATGCAGTGAAACCATCTGCTGTCACAGTTGGTGAGGCAATCGGTGCAACTCCAGTTATGACTGCTGCTGATATTGAATTTGCATGCAAAGCAGGTACTGCAGGACTTCAGAATGTTATTGGACTGGTAAAATCACAGGAAATTGAATATGGTCTGGCAATTGGTACTGATTGTGCACAGGGAAGACCTGGAGATCAATTGGAATACACTGCGGGAGCAGGTGGAGCTGCATTCATCATGGGTACTGAGAATATCATTGCCAAACTAGAGGGTATGTACAGTTTCACCACAGATACACCTGATTTCTGGAGAAGAGAACATGCAAGATATCCATCTCATGCAGGTAGGTTCACAGGCCAGCCAAGCTATTTCAGACATACTTTATCCGCAACAAAAGGTTTATTGGAAAAACTAGACCTTAGTATTGATGATTTTGATAGAGTATCATTCCATCAACCAAATGGTAGATTCCCAATTGCAGCTGCAAAAAGATTGAGTATACCCTATGAGAAACTAGAAGATTCTCTGTGTGTCACAAAAATAGGGAATACATACTCTGCTGCTAGTATGGTTGGATTTGCAAGGCAACTGGATATGGCAGAGCCTGGGGAGAGAATTCTAATCTGTTCATATGGTTCTGGAGCAGGATCTGATGCTTTCTCATTTGTGGTCACTGAGGAGATCATCTCGAGAAGAAATCTGGCACCTGTCACAGATGATTACATTGAAGACAAAGCAATGTTATCCTATGCACATTATGCAAAGCATAGGGGTAAAATAATGATGAGTTGATATATTATGGCGAATCCTATACTTGATAAAGTAGCCATTGTGGGCTATGAAATGACTGATTTTGGAGATCTATATGAAATGGGCATTGCAGATATGTCAAATATGGCAATCAATGGTGCTTTGAGAAAAGCAGGTGTTGATAGTAACGAGGTAGATGCACTGTATGTTGGTAATGCAGGCTCTGGACAGTTTCTAGGACAGGAACATCTTGGATGTCTGATTGCATCTGAAAGTGGTATCTACACTAATGCCACCAGTATCGAGGCATCTGGTGCTTCTGGTACTGCTGCGATGAGAATTGTAACACATGGAATACTCTCAGGATATATGGAGAGAGTTGTTGTGGTTGGAGTTGAGAAAATGACCTCTCTGAATAAATCCGCAGATACACAGGAAGCATTGGCAACCAGCCTTGATACCATTTGGGAATCATCTATGGGTGCTACTTTACCTGGTAATTTTGCATTGATGGCAAAGGCACATATGCGAGAATATGGAACTACTCGTGAGCAAATGGCACAGGTGGCAGTCAAGAACCATGATCATGCAAGATTGAATCCAAGAGCTCAGTTCAGTAATAAACTGAGAATTGAGAGTGTACTCAACTCAAAAGTACTTGCAGATCCAATCAATATATTTGAGGGATGTGCAGCATCTGATGGTGCAGCTGCAATTGTTATGATGGCACCTGATGTTGCTGAGAGTTATGATAGTGAGCCAGTCTTTCTCAGACAGAGTCATCAGACACACGATTATCTGTCACTTCAGCAGAGACCTAATCTGCATGAGCTGAGATCTGTGAGAAAGGGAGCTGAGATGGGATATAAGAAACTAAATATCACTGCAAAGGATATCTCATTCGCAGAGGTACATGATGTATACACAATTGCAGAGATACTGGCTATTGAAGCTCTGGGACTTGTTGCACCTGGAGAGGGTGGAAAGGCAACTGAAGAGGGAAAGACCTCTTTGAATGGAGAAATACCAGTAAACACATCTGGTGGATTGAAAGCAAGAGGCTATCCAATAGGTGCCTCTGGAGTGGCACAGGTGATTGAGATCATGGATCAATTCAAGGGCAATGCAGGTGAGAGACAGCTGAAAGATATTGAATGGGGATTGGCACAGTCTCTTGGTGGTGCAGGAGGTACCTCTGTGGTATCTTTCTTCTCGAGGTGATTATTATGACTAGAAAATTAGTAGCTGAAAACTGGAGGCTTGAAAAAGCTAGATATGCACTTGTTGGTAATTTCTGTAAGAAATGCCTGGGATATCATTTCCCCAAGAAACAACTATGTTTGAGATGTAAAACATCTGAGCATCTTGAAGAGTACAAATTCAAACATGAGGGCAAATTACTCGAATGGACCAAGATATATGATCCTGCCAAGGGTTTTGATTTTGCAGGTCCATATTATTACTGTATAGTAGAGCTGGAAGAAGGAATAAAGATCACCACACAGCTGAAATATGTGACTGATGAGGGCAGACTAAAATATGGTATGAAGGTGAAACTAGTGTTCAGAAGATTGTTCTCCCATGGTAATGAGGGTCTCAATACATATGGCTTCAAAGCAGTTCCGGTATATTGATAAAATAACTTGAACAATTGACTTCATTAGATTATAGAAACATGTTTGCTTAATTCATTTCAAACTGTAATTTATCATAAATCTTTTTGCAGTCTAGATTTTAATGAAAGGATTGGCTATTCCATGTCCATTACTGATGTGTTCTGTCATCATCACTGCATTATATACCTCTTCACAATCACATTTCAACTCTTCAAGAAGTGAGATATTCTGTGTTGATGAGAATTTTTTCAAAGTACTTTTGAACTGTTTATCACAGGATCCACAATTTCTTGGACCTCTGGAACTACCCGCTGCAACAGGATCTGAGATAACTCTGACATCATCGCCAACCATCTGTTTAATCCTACGTGTCACATTCAACACAGTCCATAACCATGGGGGCTGATAATTCTTCTGTTTGAATAACTCATCCATCAGAGTACCCTTTCCAATATATGATGGGTTGATTGAGATATTCTGTACTCCCAATCTTTTCATATCCTCTGCAGAGCTGATTGCATCATTATATGCCTGTCTCTCGGATATGAATATAGGTTTTAACAGTATATAACCCTTCACCTGTACTTTGTACTCATGTAGTAGTTTAACTGCC
>JAJRQD010000095.1 GCA_024280435.1 archaeon
TATATGAGCCCTGAAATTCAAAATATCGCAGTTTTATTGAAAAAGAAAAATTAGTTGCTACAATTAAAAAATGTAGTATCAGCTGTTTAAACGACAAATTAGACGTTAAAGTTAAATGCTATCTTGGAAATATAAGAATTTATTTAACAGCAAAAAAAGTTACCAACTTGAGTGTCGATCCTTTCAGGATCTGCTAGAAGCCAGATGTAATTGACTTTACGAAAATAAGTTATTGATTTTTAAAATAAATCTCATTTGTCCAATAGCTTATAATTGAAAAAAAAAAAATATTGTATATGCATGATGATGATGTGATTCTTGTAAGTCCTATTTCAGTAAAAGAAGCTAAGAATCGATTGAGAAAAATCATTCCAAAGCTAAAAATAATACAGAAGAATTACTATAAATACATTCAAATTGAGAAAAAATTCAGAAATGCAGAATTGGAAGAATATTCAAGAATAAGATACCAGTTGGATGTTATCGAGGAAGATATATATCACCTTAGGAGAGAGATCTCTATGATGGATTGTATCGTCAAAGATCCAAGAATAGGACTAATTGATTTCATCGCATACAAGGAAAATAAGAGAGTATGGCTATGTTTTAGGCTTGGAGAGAAAAAACTTAATTATTATCATGGATGGAATGACGGCTACATAGGTAGAAAATTGATAGATTTTGATTGATATCACTTTATAACCAATTTATCATCTTTCTCAACAATTAAATTTTTGTGTTTCAATTCTTGTATTGTCTTGTCAATTACACTCTTCTCAAATCGATGGCAATGCAAATACAGTCCATCAATGTTTATATTATTCTGATCAATCACTTTGATTAGATGCTGTTGAAATGGGTCCTTCAATTTTTCAATAATTGCCTTTGCTTTGGAGGAGAACTGAAGAGGAAACTCAGATACCTGATATTTGATACCTGAATCTGTATCGGAGTGAGATATATGGTGTATTCTCTCAAAAACCATCTCCTGTATATCAACTAAAAAGCTCATTGGAGCACCTTTTGACCTACCAATACCCACAGGCAGATTTATCCCGATAACACTCAATTCTATAGATCTTTTATTCAATCTTAATCCAAACCATAGCATATAGAATAAAACAAATGATATAGCTGACAGGAATAGTATTAAAAGTAAATCAGATATTACAGATATGATTATAAAATTGATAATTAATCCAATCAAACTGATATACAATAATTGTCTATGAAATGGTGCTCTGCTGTATTTTAACACTGCAATCTGGTCCAATGATAATGATAATTCACTTTGTGTATTCAATATTTTCTCCAATATTCCTCTTTTCTCAATTATTATTCTCTCATCAGTCAGAAATATCAATTCCAACTCTAGAGACAGGAAAATCAAGTACATAGATATTATTAGAGGTATAATAGCAAATAACGAGTTGAATGTAAATAATATAGATAATAAACCAATTACGATAGATATAAAAATCATAATCTCATTATAGTATATGATTTCAAGACCTGAAACAAATTTCTCATCATGTACCAATTTATTTTTTGCTATTTTTTTAAGATCATATTTCCCAAAAATGATACCTGTTAATTTATTTCTTAGTTTATATCTCATCATGACAGACCTCTAGCTTTAGATAATTTGATATTGAAATCCTTTGGATCTTTGATATAACTCACCATGATCTCACCAAATCGTGTATAGAGAGATAAACCATACCGGGGGATTAATAATGCAATTAACTGAATTGAATTAAAAATAGAGAATATCATAACCAATGCTATAGTTATGTAGAATGCGTTCTCCAATAAAACGTTACTATCATTGGATGAACTAACAAAAAATAAAGTACACAAAGTTATTATAATTAGATAGATTGACAATTTTTTGTATCCCTGTCCATAAATTATCTTGAATCTTGATAGATTAAGATGTTCTAGATTGACTCCATTTATTTTATTGACTGGTAGTATACCAAATACACGTGCAAAGTTTCTTGGAGTAGTTTTTACAACATACAATAATCGATTTTTTAGGAGAATGAATGAATTATATCTAATTACCAATTTTTGTATTGTCATGTAAATTATCATTAGTAGGCTAAAAACTAAAAATACAATATTATATGGTCTGGCAATTTTAAATGTAAAAATTATCATTGTAATAAGACTAATGACAAAGCCCAGTATTATACTTTCTCGATGATATTTATGATGTCCCATTTTCTCCCATTTGCCAATTATCTCCTCATCCTTGTCGATAAATGCATGCACGTCAATTTCATGAAGTGATGGAATATTCATGTCCAGTACGGGATTATTTACTCCATGTATATTGTTAACGATTTTCTGCACACTACCCTCAGATAATAAATTTGGAAAAAGGCGATTGTATAGATTATCAATTTTCTCAATTCTATGCGATATTGACACCATAAATGCAAGTAGTCTATAGTTAATAGAATATATTTTACCTGAAAGTGATGCAAATGATAGATTGGTGTATGTTCGGTAATTCAATGCAAAAAATATTATAGCTATGTATATTGAAATTATAAACACAAAATTATTCAAGAAAATTAATGAAAAAGAGAATCCAGCAGATATTATAAGGAAAATAGCAGGTATGATTGAGATTTCCAATCCTGAATAATTGCTGTAGGAAAAACCTCTGATATTCTCATATGGTAAATCAGAATAGGAATATATTCTTTTACCATAAATACCCGAAATTACTTTTCTCTCATCTTGATACATAATTCTATGATTTGTTGTACATATCCTTGAGAATTTTTTAGCAAATGAGATTGATATGATCATCATTGAAAGATTTGTGATTGTTATCAATAATAGAATAAAATTTTTCATCGATGGGTCTTTGAATATCACAATAAATCGATTAAAAGATTCGAGTGATAGTAATAGTGAAATCACTCCAAGTATCTGAGTTTTACGATCAATCAATCCAACAGCAGCTTTTGACTGAATGATCTCACCATCCAGTAATGGCAAGTCCCAGGTCCAATCTTTATTGTATACTACTCTGTGTTTCCTTCCGATACCAGATAAATATTCACTCAATTTTTTTGGAATACCTGTATTTATTGATAATTTATGACCTCCTGTTGATGAGATTATCAGAGTTGTTCTTCTTGGAAGACCAAAAACTATGAGTAATATACTTATAATACCACTTATCAGACTAAAAACTATTGCTACACCATAAAAAGGGGTTAACAGATAATTCATAATAGCAAATGCGATTTGTTCGATTTCATCGATTGTTTTAATAAAATTATCAAAAATAAAAAAGATTTTTACAAGCATTGGTAGGCTAATTTTTCCAGTATAATGAAATTCTAACAATGGAATTGTATAGCTGAACATTATTGAGAAACCAGTGATTAGAGGAATTACTTTAATTCTTGGTGTTGATATCTGTGTATCAAGATGATTGAGATTAAATGAGATTAACGATGAGAACCTGCCTACATTAAGATATTTATTTCGCAGGATCAATCTTTTATTAGATAGTACTATCTCCCACACTTTCATAAAGAATGGACTTGTTAACAAAAAAATAATAATAGCAGAAAATATAACTAATATTTTTTGTGAAAAATTGAGATCAAAGCCGATTATAATTGCAATTGAGATAATTAATTCAAGTGAAAGTGTAATTAATATTCTATTGTGATAAAGTTCATTCACATCTACCTTATAGATAAATTTCTCATGTTTTATTGGATTAGTCCATTTTATTTTTAGATCCACTATATTCAATTCATCTAGCAATAATTAATTCCTATTTAAATTATATAAAAATATTCACCTATAAAAAAAACTCTACAAAAATATTGAAGTATAATTTTTCAAAAAATATTAATCAATTTACCCATTTATAACGTATCAAACTTATATTCACACCTACCTGTAGATAGGTATGCAGAAAATTAACAAAGTAGTAGTTATTGGAGCAGGCCTTATGGGTAGTGGTATTGGCTATGTCATAGGAAATGCTGGAGCAGAGGTAACACTGGTTGATATCAAAGAAGAATATGTCAAATCAGGTATGAGCAGAATAAAGTACGATGTAAAAGAGGGTATCAGCCGTGGTAAGATGTCTCCGGCAGAAGGAATGAAGTTGATAAAAAGATTCAGTACATCTATTGATCTAGCAGATGCATGCAAAGATGCGGATTTGGTCATCGAAGCGGTATTTGAGAGTATGGAAGTTAAAAAACAGGTATTCGGCACATTATCAGAAAATGCAAGAGAAGATACCATACTTGCAACCAATACATCAACACTAAGTATCACAGCAATTGCAGAGGGTGTAAAAAATCCAGGAAGAGTTATAGGTATGCATTTTTTCAGTCCGGTAAGTGCAATGAAACTTATAGAGGTGATCTCAGGTAAAGAAACCACCCCTGAGGTGAGAGATACACTTATGGAATTCTCAACAGAGATTGGAAAAACACCAATTGCAGCCAAGGATTCACCTGGATTTCTGGTCAATAGATTATTGCTTCCCATGTTAAACGAAGCAATGCGTGCAAGTGAGGCAAAAGAAGCAACTATGGAACAGATAGATGCATTATCTGCGGGAGTACACAAATTCCCCGCAGGACCATTTTTATTAGCAGATAATGTAGGTCTTGATGTCGCATTTCATGCCATGAAAACACTTGAGAATGCATTTGGAGAGTGCTACAAACCAGCTGCATCACTAACTAAACTAGTTGAAGACGGCAATCTTGGAATGAAAACAGGAAAAGGATTTTACAGCTATTCCAAAGATGAGGAAACTAAAGTAGAGGAAAAAATTGATGGTGAATTCAATATACTCAGAATACTTGCACCTATGTTGAATGAGGCATTCAAGCTGATTGATGAAGGAGTAGCAACAGAGGATGATATAGATAACGCAGCAATGCTTGGTGCAAGATTTCCCATGGGACCTTTTGCACTTACCAATAAATTTGGTGCTAAAGCAGTTCTCAAGTATCTGATGGATCTGGAAGAAAGATTGGGCAAATGCTATACTCCATCCCCAAGTCTTGTTAAACTGGCAAATAATTGAATATAGCAATATTGATATATAAATAAACTTAATCAATATTGATTATTTTCAGTACATGAATTGATTTAATCGATAATACTTATTTTTTAATACCTCAATTCCAAATAAATCGTGTTAAATTATCCAGATATTGCTTCTAACGGCAAACCTTTTGTTTCCTTACGATTAAATAGTAATGTGATAAATGGTAATAACATAATAAAACCACCTACAAAATATAAATTAGTGAAATCTTGTAGATTAGCACTTGTTGCATCCTCATTTGGAAGCAATAATGAGACCAGTAATGGACCCAGTACAAAGCCAATACGAGAGATTGTGGATAGAATTCCAACACCTGTACCTCTAATCTTGGTGGGTAACATCTCTGCGTTATATACCAGAAGTAGGCCAAGTACACTACTCATGAAATAATATACTGCGATTGCAAATACAGGAGCACCTGTAAGGGCCATACCAAAAAATGATATAGCGGCTCCACCTACACTCCAGAAAAATGCAACTATACGTCCTAATTTTTCCATTATCAGACCAATTGTCAGTGCACCAACTAACGTCATCAGGCCGGCTAATGTCAGTATTGATGACCATTCATCTTTGGTTTTACCAAGTACACCAATGTAATACACACCAAATGTCACAGTAGCAAATTTAAATGCAGTACTCCAACATACATACACAAAACCAGCCAATCCAACAAATTTCCAATCTTCCATGGTAAATAATTTCAGACTTTTCTTGAAAGTATCTTTTGAATTCTTGAATTCTTCATTGTTATCCTCCCATCTTTTTGTTTCTTTGAAAAAGAACAGTAAAGCAAAAGTAAACAGTCCGAAAATACCCATGAGACCAAATGCCCATTGCCATCCGAGACTTTTTGAGATTGATACCCCAAATATTGCATACAATGGCAATAATCCAATAAGAAATACTGTTGCACCATATGAAGCACGTTTATTAGCAGGAGATTCCTCAGATATTGGAATTGCCCAGAAGTTCACATTGGTACCTAAGATCATAATCCCATACAGAATAATGAAAATAGTGAAAGATAGAGGACCTATAAGTCCAATTAGTAATGCAGGAATACTCATCAATAGAATAAGAATACCCATACCAATCTTTCTACCGTAATTATCACCTAACCAGCTGACAATAAATACAAAGAAAGCAAATATGCCTACTATACCTTGCCAAAATGAGAATTCATTCAGGCTAATATTGAAATATTCAATAATAAAAGGGATAGTAGCAGTTTCTATCAAGCTAAGATATTGATCAACTAGAGCAACAAAGCCCAGAAATATGATCAAATATCTCATATAACCTCTAGAACGAAAATGTTCTTCTGTCATAACTGTAGAAATAATATACTATTTATAAGTTAGTGTGGTGAAAAATGTAAAAATACACTATAATACAATTCCACATATGTAATTTTTTCAATTTTACCAATAAATTTTGAAATATATCCAATTTTGAAACACAGAATAAAACAATTGTTTTAATAAATAATTTGTATATACAAAACACTGAATGATAAGGCAATAGAAAAATGGTATTATTCTTCAATAAATCTGTTTTTACTTATATGGTAATCAAAAAAGATGATATAGATTTATATCATTATGACATAAGTTAAAATTGTGGACTTTATAGATCAACTGAAAAAAAAAAGAAATTCAATGAAGGTACTGATCGTTGGATCTGGTGGAGTTGGTAAAACCTCTCTTCTAAAAGTATTGAAAACAGGGGACCTCATACCAGAGCTAGAAGAGACTTATCAAAGAACACTGTTCATGGAGATTGAAACAATAAAGCTAGGAAAAGAAAACTATGAATTTGATGTTGTATTCATGGATCTAGCAGGTCAGACCGATTTACCAATGCATGCCTTGGTAGATTTTGAGAGATTGTCAATGGGTGGTGTTGATCTTATAATTCTGGTGTTTGCAAACAATAATCTACAATCACTGATCCATTTGCAAAGCTGGTATGGTTTATTATATGGATATTATACTGATAAGAAGGTAAATATTCCCCCAATAATACTAGTTCAGAATAAATGTGATCTTCCACGTGATTATGATCAATCACTAGTTAGTTCAATGATTGAAGTGGTTGATCAGATAAAGGAACATTTTGAAATCAGTCTTGTAAATGGTCAAGGTTTGACTGAGTTGATGGATAGACTAAATACAATGGATACAATAACAGGTGAATAGTATGAACCTTTCATTCGAACAGAGCCGATTTAAATGCAAAATATGTGATGATGAGGTATTGATGAATATCAGTGATAAGAACAGTTATATGAGCAAAACACATCATGAGACTTTTTTTGGTATGGAGTTATCCACATACCGGGTCAAACATCAGGTAGATAACGAATTACACATAAATTCAATTATATTAGACCAGAAAGGATTATTCAGAGGATATCTTGATGCATATGTAGAGACAATCAATGAGATTGAGAGTAAAGATATCTTAAATATTCAATTTATTGATGA
>JAJRQD010000096.1 GCA_024280435.1 archaeon
TCATTATAGGATAGTGATGTTAGATACCTGTATGCAGTATCATACTCTCTCTTTCTTATGAGAAATACTGCTCCATTGCAACGCATCTGATACATCAGCATCTCAAATATAATTTTGCTATCAATTTTGTTTAATAAATCAGGTAATACCCTGTATAATTCAACTCTGTGTTCTTTTGATATTATATCTGATAATTCTAATCCTCCAAAGGGCCACTCAATACCGAATTCATCCACCTTTTCAGTATTCTCAAGTGGATAGCATCGCAATATCAGTTGATCTGCTGCTTCAAAATCATCATGATGCATGAAATATATACTTTTCATTGCTAAAGTATCAATTAATATTCTATTTGATGTATTTCCCACACAATAACAAACTGTTATTCTATTAAAAATTTATAGAAGACGATATGTTAGAAATGATTAACAATGAAATCATTTTGAATGGACCACTGAAACCATTCTTTATTTTTCATGTCAATCGTTTAATGAATGTACCAGTCTTACATTATGTGAACAGGTTCTTGGATCGCTAATTCTAGTAAATCAATTGTTTTATTATCAGTACTTTCATCATTAATATCCAAATTGAACTCAGATGAGGTTAGATAATCTAGTAGCTTGTATCTTTTATTTAATAAATTTCATTCAGCAATTTATATATTATGATTGATAGTTTTTTACATGACAAACCTAGTCAAACTAAAAAATCTAAGATTGATGAAAACAAAACTACTGGCATTAACTCTGTTCATGCTACCAATAATCCTTGCCACAACCACTGGTGCCTGTCCAGGTGGAGATGGTGGACCAATAATATTTGGTTGTTAAATTATTCCCGATAAATATTTAATTCATAATGCTGTAAAGTTAAATTAATATCAATCAATTCTATTATATTTCTAGATAAACTATTGTGAGTAGATAAATTAATGCTCTTTAGGAAATTATCAATTATCTCTATTTCAATTTGAGATTCCAAGTTTTGTTTGATTAATTTTAATTTGTTAATCAACACCTCTAAACCATTCAATTTTTTCTTTTGTTTTATAATTAAATAACAAATTAAAGAGGGGTTATTTGATTGTTTCACAAAATTTACAAATTCTTTATTTTTAGAGAGAGATTGATATATTTGATCATTTTCAAGAGATAAATCCAATCTTAACAGTTGTAATAAAGAAGCAATATTAATCTCCCTGGATAATTTATTACTATTGACAAATTCAATTAATTGTAAAACTTGATTTTGGTTATTTTTCTGCTTTGTATGATAATTGTAATCAAGATATGATAGCATCAATTTTGCATCAAAGTCAATTTTATTATTTAATTTTAACCCTGAAAACTTATTTAATAGATTTATAGATTGGTTATATTTATTTGATCTGTTATACATCAATATCAAATTATAATAGAGGTAAGCTAGATCATTGATATCTATTTTTTGTAATTTAATATATAAATCCAAACTTTTTTCAAAACATTTGATTGCTTCATTTATTTTTCCCAAATATTGATATGTCTTTCCAAGATGTTTGAGAGCTCTTGATTGATAATCTTTATTCAATTGCAGGCTTAATTTGTATGCTTCGCTAAAAACTTGGAGTGCATTATCAAAATCAAAATCATATTGATATATTATACCAATATTTATTTTTATACCTACTATGTAATTGTTAAGTTTCTTTTCTTTTGCAATTTCAAGTGCTTCTATATAGTATTCTAGTGCAGGTGAATATTCATATATTTCTAGACTTACGGAACCAAGATTTGCACATACTTCAAATTTATCAAGATAATGTCCTGATTTTCTTCTATAAATCAAGCTCTCCTCATAATTATCTAATGCCTCATCATATTTTTTCTGAGAATGTGCAATCAGACCAAGATAGTGGAATAATGTACCATCATCAAATATCTGTACTTCCAGATTATACTGTTTTTTCTCTCTGAAATCATATCTTGCACTATCCAGTATCTTCTGATCAATATATGGATCATTATAGGATAGTGATGTTAGATACCTGTATGCAGTATCATACTCTCTCTTTCTTATGAGAAATACTGCTCCATTGCAACGCATCTGATACATCAGCATCTCAAATATAATTTTACTATCAATTTTGTTTAATAAATCAAGTAATACTCTGTATAATTCAACTCTGTGCTCTTTTGATATTATATCTGATAATTCTAATCCTCCAAAGGGCCACTCAATACCGAATTCATCCACCTTTTCAGTATTCTCAAGTGGATAGCATCGTAATATCAGTTGATCTGCTGCTTCAAAATCATCATGATGCATGAAATATATACTTTTCATTGCTAAAGTATCAATTAATATTCTATTTGATGTATTTCCCACACAATAACAAACCATTATTCTATTAAAAATTTATAGAGGACATTGTGAATGAAAAACTAATATTTACATTTTATTAGTCTGTACCGATAATCAATATCTCTTTAGATTTATTTTTCTGATTTTTGAGCACGTATCTGTGCTCTTTTTTGTGTATTGAAATATTATTTTTGTAGGTACCTACTATTTCCATAAGTGTATCTTCACTGGGTATTCCCTCTGTGTTGTATGATATAACTATTTTACTATTCTGAAATTTATTGATAATATCTTCAAAATTGCTAATTAGTTTATTTTTATCTATCCAACTTGATTTTCTGTAATTCAAAGGTTTATGCTTCCTATTTTGATTGATATTATTCTGCCAATCATCATATGATAAAATTCCCTCCAGAAAATGATAATAATCTTGATAATTATTGTTGCTCTGACCTGTCATTTTAGAGTATGGTGGATCAAGATATATCAGATCAAAATCTCCCATAACATCATTTGCTTCCATATTGGATGCAATATTCTTTTGTTTATTGTCAAAAATAGCATTGTTGGCCTCTTTTATAAATTTAAGAAAATAAGATTTGAAAGGACCATCCCATGTTGTTTTATTACCAAAAGATCTACTGACATCATCTAACCTCATATATAGATTTTTTCTGTGAAATAAATTATATGGTCGTTTGATTATACATGATTGGAACAATGCCCAGTTGGCAATTGCAGTTTCATACTCATCTGTTAGTCTATTTATGTTGTGAATGATTGCATCTAGCCATATATTTTCTTCTTTTGTAAAATAAATATCATCAAAATTACTCTCAATTATATGCCTATGCTCATCATATTCAACAAAATTAAGTATTTCCTCAACTTTATTCTTATTCAATTTTATATTGTTATTTTCAATAAATACTTTGGCAGTGGTAAAGCTTGATCTCAGGATATCATTTGCTGTAACTTTTTTATTCCTTGTTTTGAAATAATATGATACAACACCACTACCTGAAAACAGATCTAATGCAGTACTATAATTATATTCTTTCAAATATTTATCAATCCAGTCCATTATCTTCATTTTACTTCCTTGATATCTTGTTTGTGGAAAGTTATATTGTTTTTTGTTTTTTGATTCACTGTTCTCATTGTCATAAAGAACATTATACTTCATTATATTTCATTTAACCTTATATTATTTAAATAAAGTATCATTGAAACTATTTTCCACACAATATTACATAAAATTTTATTGTTTCAGGATTAATAAATTAAGTATGATCTCAATATTTTTGAATACATGAGTTACATATTTAATATTATTTTATTTTTTAATTATGGGAAATATTGGCTAATGATCAGTTAACTATATATTTTCATAACTTTTATTAATATTGCAGATAGCTTGGACTATGCGCAATTGATAATTGCCAATGCTTATTCATTTTCTCCAATCCAGACATATCGTCCGTTATTATCTCTTTTTATCAGATTTAACTTGATGAGATCATCTGCATATCTCTTGACCTGTCCTATTGAGGTCCCCATACTGAATGCTAATTGTATCTCACTCAACATCCCATGTTTTTTGAGTGTATCAATTGCCTTGTATCGGGGATCACTTACTGCCAATTTCTGAAGCATATTTATCTGTTCATTCCATTCAGCAGTTACCTCATTAAGATTATTCAATTTAGATACCAATTGGCTTTTTTCAAATGCTAGAAGCTCCAATTGTTCGTTCAATTCTGTGATAAAATTATCTTTCTCAATAATCATTCTCTCTTTACTATTAAGTTCATTCTGTAGATTGATAATTTTCTCAGAAAGATCTATTCCTTCCTCTTCAATTTTTACTGCAATATCTTCTAATTGCTTTTCATCAATCAAACTATCATTATTTGGTATTTTAATCTCTGATTTGATAGAGGAGATTGCTACTATCTGTTGCTTGATATCAAGTAGTAATTTCACAAGATTATCCATTTTATGATCCATTTGACTGACATTTTTTGATGCCTGAGTGATTTCATTCACTTTATCAAGCAATAAATTTCTTTCAATTGACTGATTTTTCAGTAATTTCTTGTAATTTTCCAGAATATGCTTAATATCATCGCCATTTTCATTGATACCGTCAGAGGAAGAAGATGAATTCATGCTAATCAGATATAATATATTACTATTTTTTATCATATTAGTTTTGGTATCAGAAATAATTTTATCGTTTAATTTTATATTTATTTTCACTTATAACTTACCTGTTGACTCAATTCGTAATCCTACAGTCTGATCCGGTGTGATATCCAAAACTTCACTCTCATAAGAAACACCCATCATTTTTACAATTGAGATTCGATCTTGGTTTTTATTTCCTATGATCTCTCTGCTGAATTCAATTATACCATTGGCCATGCTTATAATTATATTCTGAGCTATCTCTACAAGTATACCTTTTGGAAGTACAAAGAAATGCACACCTCCAACATTTACTATTATATCAGTTAACTCTTTGAAGAAATCAAGTAATTTCGATGCATGTGTATCAAACTCATCTTCTTTTAACCATAATAAATTATCAATTACTGAGAAACACGTTGTTCCATTTGTCTTGTAATCTTCTTCCATTTTTTTGAAAGCCTGTTTCAAATATGTTTTTCTTCTGATATCTATTTTACCTATTTTAGATGAAGAAGCGACATGAGAGCTGGTTATATCCCACATATCAATGAAATTCCATCTATTTGTCTGTTGAAACTTGTCAATATGCCAATTATAAGCATGAAATTCCTTTATAATTACATGTTGAGGTCTACTTGAGTGCATATAATATGCTCTTGAATTTGGATTTTCTTCTAGTAGATTAAGGAGCATTTTCTGTGCAAACAATGTACTTAAATTACTTTCTGGTGGACCATAAACAAGTACAATACTCCCCCCTGGAATTCCTTTTTTCTCATCTGAGAACCTACCTCCTAATTTTTGATCTAATATAGTCTCGCCTGTTGAATAATATATATCTGTGGGTTGATTATTGTCTGTCATGTTAACTCAATTTAAAAGCTCTCAAGTTCTCTCAGTGCATTCTGCAGATCTGATAAAAATTCATTTTCTTCATCTTCCTCCTTGGAGGAAATAGTCTCTTCAACTGCACTGATAGTCTCATCATACTCAAAGTCTGAATCTGACCAATCCTGTTCAATAAGTATATCTAGTAATGTCTCTATTTGTTTTGCTGCTTGATTAATTGTCATCCTTGCCATACCAAGTGCAACATCATTATCTGTGATCAGACATAACACTGCATTTCCACAGGATGCAACTAATATTTTACCAGTTTGGAATTCTGCAACTAAAGTTGTCATATCTTCCAAACCAACATTGAAACCCTGTTGTTCACTTGCCAGGTATACTGCTGATGAAATTGCTCCCATACTTTCTACATCTCTTAAATCAAAGTCAAACCTACTGAAATGAATTAAGGTGAGACCAGTTTTGTCCGCTAGTATGACCCTACTGACTCCTGGAGTTGTTACTAATATTTTGAAGCAAATGTCTTTAATTTCATCCATTGTAATTCTTTCTCCTTATATCTGATGTTCCTTATTTTTTCATTTAATAAGTACAGATATAATTAACTTACTTCTAGCGTAATTTAATTTTACGCAATTCTATCTTATTCATGAAATACTTTAAAAATACATCTAATTCAATCTATGCTGTTGAATAATAAGGAATCATTATTTCAAATAAAATAGTTAATAGAAAATAAGGTTAAAATATTATTATAAGTTCACAAAAAAACAAGAATGAAATTTGTTAAAAAATGTAAAAAAATAAAATTTTGAATATATACTATCTATATGGTGATTTAAGTATGAATCATCTTTTTTTATGACAAATTTTATCTAAAATTGGCTTTAATTGTATAATCAGACTAAATCATAGCAAATTTGATACTACATTATTTTCTTCAGATCAATATTATTAAAATCTAAATAAATAGATTAATGTGCTCTAAATTCATACATTATTTATTAGGCGCCAAATTATCTGTAAGTAATAACTAAATATAGGTCATTTTATGAATAATAATAAGTAATGCTTATCAACGATTCTTTTTACAAATATATAGTGATTAATCAAGATTTGCTTCTATTAACCGGAGTTTCATTGATACTTGCTATTGCAATTGGTGCTAATGATGAAACTTTTGCTCCTGTAACTGGAGCGAAACTATTATCTGTGAACAAAGCTGTGGTCATGGGGGCATTGATAGTTGTGGTTGGAGCTGTAACCTATGGATATAAAATAGCAAAAGAAGTTGGTACTGGCTTGACTGGAGGTACTATTGAATTACCACAAATCTTGACTATTTTATTGAGTGTTGCGATACTGTTAGTACTGGGTTCTTGGAAAGGATTGCCATTATCAACAACGCACACTATGGTTGGTTCAACTGTTGCGTTAGCAGTGATTTTGGGTAATTATGATAGCATTGATATTCCAAAAATAGGGAGAATTGTTATTTCATGGTTTATATCTCCACTACTTGGATTTTTAGGATCTTATGGAATAATGAAATTAATTATCCGTTTTAAAAAGAATTACATTAAAGGATTAGATGATGTTGATAGACTAGAGACTTTATTTAGCAGAGGGTTAATTGTAGCTGTAATAATCACTGCATTTTCTAGAGGTGCAAATGATGTGTCCAATGCAGTTGCTCCTTTAATGAGTAGCTACATACTTTTGGCAACTGAAACAAACACACCATTTATTGATAGAGTACCATTATTTCTTGCAGGTATATGTATGGGAATAGGTTTGATACTCATTGGAAGAAGAGTTTTGAAAACACTTGGAAATGATGTTGTGGAGCTGAGTCCCACAACTGCTGTGTCTGTTCAGGTATCTACTGCAGTTATCACATTCCTTGCAGCTTCAATACAGATACCAATATCTGGTACTCATGTATTGGTTGCTGCATTTGTTGGAACTGGATTTGCATCTGGATCAAAAGTAAATATGAATAGTGTAAAGAGAATTGCAATTAGTGCAATTATTACCCCTTTCGCTGCTGCATTATCAACAATAATCGTTTGGTATGCATTTATAAATCCTATATATGGGTGAAAATTATGAATAGAGAAGATAAAAAAGAAAAATTATTAGAATTATCTAGTTTGATTAAAAGAACTGGAGAACTTTATGCTAATATATTATCATCTGATAAAATAGATGATAAAATTGAGGAAATTCTTGAATTAGAAACTAAAGGTGACGAAATTCAAGATATTTTAGATAAAGATTTTGCAACTCAGAAAAATATTCCATATTTGGCAATTGATAGGGCAAAATTACTGAGAAGAATGGATAATATTCTTGATAATTTCAGAATTGCATCATTGACATATAAACTGTATCACAAATACTTGCCTGATGATTTTGATGGTAAAATATCTGTTATATCAGAGAAGATAACAGTTATGAGTGATAAACTAAGTGTGGCAATTGATCTAATATACACTGACTTCTCAAAATCATTGGAAGTTGTTGATCAAATTGAAAAAATTAGAGATGAAACCCAAGATATAACATTTGATATTGAAGGTGCTTATTTTAATAGTTTAGATGGAACTACTGGGTGGAAATCATTCCAGGCTGTATCACAAATAATTAAGAAAACAACAAACTGTATTAGATCAATCAAATCAGCAAGTGAGATACTGACATTAATGGCGTATAAATACTCCTGATAATAAGTGATATATCACCTCCACCTAACAATACCTTTTCTAATATTATCTTGAATTGAAATTTATAGATGACAAGATTAGCAATAGTTTCCAAAGAAGATTGTAAATCAAAAGATTGTGGACAGCTTTGTATTAAATACTGTCCTGTTAATTTAATGAATTACAAATGTATAACACTCGATGAAAAAAATAAGGCAGTTATATCTGAAAATCTTTGTACTGGTTGTGGTATATGTGTTAAAAAATGCAATCCTTGGAATGCATTGAAAATAATTAATCTTCCTGAGAATCTAGATAAAGATGTAACACATAGGTATAGTGAAAACTCATTCAAACTACATCGATTACCACTACCAAGAATTGGAAATATACTCGGGCTAGTTGGTCAAAATGGTTCTGGCAAAAGTACAAGTCTGAAAATATTATCTGGTGAAATTAAATTAAATCTTGGAAAATTTGGTGATGAAACTCCTGATTGGAAGGAAATTATCAGATATTTCAGGGGATCTGAATTACAATTATATTTCAAAAAGTTGTCTGAATCAAATTTAAAAGTATCAGTTAAACCTCAAAATATTGACAGATTGCCAAAAGTTGTTAAGGGTGTTGTGAAAGATCTGATATTAAAAGTAGATGAACGTGGTATTGCAGAGGAACTGAAGCATGCATTTAATTTGGAAAGTGTATGGGAAAGAAAAGTCTCAGTATTATCTGGTGGTGAATTACAAAGACTGGCAATTGCAGCAGCCTTGGCAAAAGATGCAGATGCTTATTTCATTGATGAACCTACAAGCTATCTAGATATAAAAGAAAGGATGAGAGTTGCTCAGGAAATCAGACTACTCGGTCAAAATAAAATAGTGGTTGTTGTGGAGCATGATTTGGCAATACTTGATTACCTAAGTGATCAAGTTCAGTTGTACTATGGTGAATCAGGTGCATATGGTGTAGTAACTGCACCTATGTCCGTAAGAGAGGGTATTAATGTTTTCTTGGAAGGATATATCCCCACTGAGAATATGAGATTTAGAAATGAACCATTGAAATTCAAAAAAACAGATCTTTCCACATATTCAGGAGATCGTCTTTATCCATTGATCAGTTATGGTAAAATGATTAAAGAATATGATACTTTTAAAATGGAGGCCGATAAAGGAGATCTATTTTCAGGTGATATTATCGGAATTATTGGTCCAAATGGTATTGGTAAATCTACATTTGCTAAAATGATCGCAGGTGTGGAAGAACCAACATTTGTGGAAAAAGAGATTGAATTGATGAGAAAAAGAATAATACTTGAAGATGATGATGAGGAAGATGAAGAAAATGAGTTTGATCTATCACTCACCTTGAGTTACAAACCACAGTATTTGGAATTTGATGAAACTATGACCGTAAATGATCTTTTTGCAAAAATAGATCCTGCAATTGTAAACAGTGCATTTTTCAAAACTGAACTGTTAATTCCACTAAATCTGGAAAAATTGTTATCGCATACAGTTGAAACACTATCTGGAGGGGAACTACAAAGAGTTGGAATTGCATTATGTTTATCTAGAGATGCAGATCTATATATTATTGATGAACCATCTGCATTTATTTCTGCTGAAGATAGAATTATGGTTGGAAAAACAATAAGACGAATGATTATGCATAGAAGAGCCACAGGTATTGTCATTGAACATGATTTATTACTCCAAAGTTATATTTCTGATAGAATTATTCATTTTGAAGGAGAACCTGGTGTTTATGGAAAAGCTAGCTCTCCACTCAGTGTTAAAGATGGAATGAATTCATTCTTGAAATTGCAAAATATCACTTTTAGAAGTGATAAATCTACTGGAAGACCAAGAATTAACAAATTAAATAGTAAATTAGATAAAGAACAAAAATCATCTGGAAAATATTATCTTGGGACTTAAATATTTTTTGAATTGCGTATTACAGTTTCATTTAATCTATCTTCTAATAGCTGTACAATTGATGGTGTTGAAGATCTTATTGCAACCATCTCCTCATCACTTTTGTAACCAAGAATAATTTCTTCTGAATCTCTAATACATGCATACAAATCTTTTTTATCATAGGACCTTAGCACCACTCTACCTGTTTCTTTCATTTTAGAAATAAATCTTGCATCAGTTTGTGGATCAATATCAGTAACAAATGTAATTCTGATTGTTGATCTGATTTTTCTAATAATCTCAACTAATTCTAAATCTATGTTTGGAATAACTATGGTTACCTTTACTCTCGTTCTTAAAATCATATCTGTTAGTGAAGCATATGTGGATGGTAATCCAACAACTACCCATGTATCTGATGATTTTGTATAATCAAAAGATTTGGCAAACTCAATAATTGAACTCAGATCCGCAGATCTTCCTTCAACCATCACTTTGACGAATCTGGTTCTCTCAATTAAAGTGCCAATTGATTGGTTCTCAAATTCAATCAGTGGTGCAACAATTCTGGCGAACATTCCATCTGTTTGCTTTTTGAAATTATCAATCACAGGGGTGATATTATCAACCCAATCATTAATTACAGGAAGAATAATTTTAGATGGTTTATCAAAATGATTTGCCATATTTTTCTCCCAATTATTTGAAATCATATCAAAGTTATCAAGAATTCCTTCAAAATGTTCTTTTACAAGTAGATTGATGCGATCTCCCTCATTCTTGATTTTATTTGCTACACCAACTATTTCTTCCTTTATACTAACTTCTAATTTGTTTAATGCTTCTGTATCAATAGAATTAATTTTAGTTAGTGTATCACTAATATCTTTACCTAATTCATTCATTATATTATTAAATTTAGATGCTCTAGATGTATTATCAATCAATAATTTTTGATATGCTTCATTCAATGATGTTTGTGCATCTGATACTGTTTTAATTCCAATATCAACGATTGCAATAGTTTCTTCTGAATTGAAATCTAGTTTATCAACTTTGCTTATCAATGAATTGAAGATTTCATTTATCTCATTTTTACTAAATTCCAATTTATCTGTATCATTAATTTCTTTACCTGTTGTGAATAATTTTTCCCTAGCTGATATTAATTCGCTTTTTAATTCATTTTGTATATCACGCACTGATGTATTTAATTGATTCAACCCTGGATTGATCCTATTTAGGTCTGTTTGAATTTTTCCAAATTTTGTTTCTAATGAGTTAATCTCTGCAATTGAATCAATCACATTTTTTCCAAATTCTTTTGTACTGCTTCCTAATTTTGCCATATGATCTTTGATAGATGTAAATACATTTTGCAGAATTGTCTCATTATTTTTCTTAATATTAGATAGATAATCATTCAATGCAAGATCTGATTTGTTAATTATGTTATCAAATGATTCAGACATTGATTTGGCATATTGTACAATTGGTTTTATCATTAATGCAATTTCTTCTTTTATAGCAACGTTGTAATTTTGTATTTCTCTTATTTGATTGAAACTATTCTCATTCAAATCCTCATTAAGTTTTTCATATTCCTTCAAAGTAGGGGCCAAAATATCATGATAGTACGCATCTAATAGTTCTTGTATAAAATTAGGAAATTCTATGGATACTAATTCTTCTCTTCTGTCTGATATTTTTGATTTACTTTGATTAATTGATGTGATCATTGCATCCAATGCTAGAGAAAATTCTTTTTCAATTGTTATCGTTTCTCTCATAAATGGTAATATCGCATAATACCGAGGCATTCGACCTTGAGCCTTTTTGATTAGACCAATATCAATTAAATCCCTAATACTTTCTACAATAAATGACAAATCATTTATTTTTGTTAATTGTTGAATTTCTCCTACTGATACTAGGCCAGAATCCAAAGTAGCAATGTATACTTTTTTATCTATATCAGTTAGACCTATTCTTTCTAGATATTCATCATGTTCAATTGGCAAGAGATGTTTTCTGCCCATATATTTTCATCTAATATCATTCAATTAAATTACTTACTAGATTTTGATAATTATACTCAAATAAAAATAATAAATTAACAACAATTATTTGTTATATGACTATTTTTCCATCATCTTGAGAAAAATAGTATATTTACTGGAATATAGGCATTTTTAAAAATGTAGAAAATAATTTGGATCAATTCAATAATTTCACTGAGATAAATTTAGTGTATTTTTACTGAACTTAATGTAGTACTAAAGACAGAGATAAAAAACATTAAAATAAAATTCGTATGTAGATAGATTCTATAACGGCGAGATACTCAAGCCTGGCCCAAGAGGCGTGCCTGGAAAGCACGTGTGCTTTGCACTCGTGGGTTCAAATCCCACTCTCGTCATAAAATAATAGTTAATCAAAAATCCATAATCCAATTATCAATTTTATCTTTTCTTAATCCTAATTTTATCTCAATTCTTGAAATTAATGATAGAGTTGTTTCATCATAATTTTCATTTGCATATGATTTATTGATTATATTTGTGTAGAAAACAAGAATTTCATCTCTCATAAAATTAATATTATTATGTTTATTTTCAATAATCTTTCTGGTAAAATTAGAATTTTTCATTCCACTACCTTCAACTGTTAGATTCTCTAAATCTACAAATATAGTATCAAGTGGGAGATATAATTTTTTGTGTGATCTAAATTTATTAGGTAATTTAGGTACTCCAATAATATTTTCATTTCCATCTAAATCATAACAACTAGAAGTATATCTGTTATAACTAAAATTTATACCTGGTAAAATACTCAGTAGGATTGATAAAAATTTCAATCTATTTTCGTGTAACCTGTCTACAATTATAATATTATCCCCACAAAGTGCAGAATATATTATTGAAGATAAATCTTCAGTACTAAATTTTTCAAAGTATTTGTTTTCATTGAAGTCAACTTTGTCTATTATTTCGTTTGAAATATCTAGAGAAGTTAATGGATTAAAATACATCAATTCTTTATTTGAAAAATTAAAAAACATGGTTTTGATTGATGCTGTTGACGCATTTTGCATATTATAAAACCCCACTCCCAATAAATTATCGTGAACTGCAATTCTAACACATGAATCTGGGCTGGCGCCTTGTGGCGTGAATGAATTTAGCATATTTATAGCCTTTTTTCTAGAAATAGAAATAGAACTTTCAATACCTAAGAATCCTTTTTTCCTAGTAAATTTAGATGACAAAAAGTCATATTTTGGCATTGAACTCAAGTACATCAAATACATATTTCTATTTACTAATTTAAACAACTTAATTTATCTAGTATATCTAATGATAGTCAAAATATCTTCATCTTTTAATACATGATTCAAAGATACTCTTTGGCCTGGATGCTTAGCCGAATTTCCCCACACCCTTGCAAATTTGAATTCTTTTCTAAAGTCTTTATGCAAATTATCACATACCTCTCCAATATCAGAGCCATCTCGAATAATTAATGGTTCATCAAAATCAGTTTCTCCTCCTTGAGGTCTTAAATATATCCTAATCAGTTTTAAGTGATCCACAATCCTATCTTTCAAAGTTTCAATATTCAATCCAGTACCTGCTGAAATACCAATTGCATTTGGATATTGTGCTAGTAATTTCTCTCTCTCTTCTTTTTCAATCAAATCAATTTTATTTATTACTAAAAATGATTTGATATACACTCTATTTCCTTCTAGAGCGTCAATTAACTGATCCATAGTAATATCATTTCTTATTGTGATATTTGCATTCATCAAACGATATTCTTGCATTATTGCTTTAATTGTTTTTTCAGTGATATTTGTTAAAATTTTCAGTGTAGAAATAAGTATTCCACCCCTATGTGTTTTTTCAATCACTATATTAGGTGGTTTTTGATTCAATCTAATTCCAACATGCTGTAGCTCATTCTGAATTAAATTTAAATGGGGAATTATATCAAATGCATCAAGGATTATTAAAATTAAATCTGATCCTCTAGCAACACCTAATACTCTTTTTCCTCTACCTTTACCCTTTGATGCACCTGAAATTATTCCTGGTAGATCAATAATCTGAATTGTAGTACCTGCATGTGTCATTGCTCCAGGGATTGCATCTAGTGTGGTAAAAGCATAAGCACCAACTTCAGAAATTTTTTTACCACATAATCTATTCAATAGTGTTGATTTACCAACAGAAGGTAATCCAATTAATGCAACACTACTGTCTCCAGCCTTCTTGACATCATATCCCTCGCCAGCTCCACCAGAGGAACCAAATGTCCTTTCTTGCTCTTGTCTTTTTAATCTTGCAATTTTAGCTTTTAGTCTTCCTACATGGCCTTCAGTTGCTTTATTAATCTTGGTTCGTCTTATCTGTTCTTCAATTTCTCTAATCTGATCTAGATAAGTACTCATGCCTAAATTTAAATTATACTCAATCAAATTTAAATTTGTATTTACAAATAAACTTTGATTGTACTTTTATCATTTATCTTTGGGATTTAAAATACTTTTTTTCTAATAATGTACTCTTTTGGATGAATAATTATATTATGTAGAAATTGAATTGTTATAAATTCCAATATCTTCAATTGGAAATTCAATAAATTGATAATCTGAAAAGTATTTATCTGAAATATTTATTAGCATTGTTTTATCTATTAATTTCTTCAAAACTGATACCACATTTTCTGATTGTTTTTTTGATATTCTTCTAATTTCTTTGAATGATTGTTTGTAATTACTTGTATTCTGAACTGCAGTAAAAGATACGATGTGTGTAAATGCTTTGTTTCTAATTGGTATATTGTTAATATCCCCCACAATGCCCTGAGAAATATAGCTGCTCAATTTTCCTTCTTTAAGCATGTTATAGGAAAGGTCAAGAGTTAATAACTTAATTTGCAAAAAACTGGATAATAATCCAGTACCTCCACCTAAATCAATTAGATCATTATGGTTGAATTTAGTTAATATATCATTTAAATACCCAAATTTCTGAAATTGAATTTTGTGATAAAAATTATCATAATTATCAGAGAAACTATCATAGTAATTTCTTACTTTCAATTCTTTAATATCATCCATTATTGAAACACTGTACAGTACAAAATAAATATTTTTCTTATACAAATTTCAAAATACAACGTATTTGATTTATATATTCCAAATATTATAATATTCAAATTATTAAGAATATGGTTCTTGTTTTCATCAAACGTGGGAAAAAATCGGATGGAATAGTGGGTAGATCAAATATCATCTCGTATAAGGATCCATAATTATAGTATATGAATGTGTGAAAAGGTAAATTTGCCAAAATTAGTGTACTTTTATACCGAGCTAAGTTAACTACTCATTTTCATTCAAATGGAGATCATCTTCTTCAGGTATATAATTATCATAGTCTACAATACTTTTCTCTATCTCACGTTCTCTTTCATATTTGTAATTAATTATTGTCTGATTTATTCGTACTGATTTAATTTTCTCAAAATGCTTTTGTCTTTTTTTATTGAAATCTTTAAGAGCTAGCTCTAAGTTATTCTTAGTGATTATACCAACAGTATCTAATATTCTTATATCGTATTTACTAGATGCTAAAAATGGTATATTATTTTCAAACAAAATGTTTTCAATATTAGTTGAAAACTTCTTATATTGATAAAAAATAAATTTTAGCTTTTTATGCTTAATTAAATTAATTGCCTGTATGCCTCCCCCAGTTGGATTTATAATGAAAATAATATCTCCATCTAAGATTTTAAACTCTTTCTCAAGCTTGTGGATACCATCTATTGAGAATACAGGCAATATTTTTACAGGAAATCCTCCAGTTTCCATTGATAACCAAAGCATCTTTTCTAGATCATAAATTCTTTGTTTTTTTACTTGATTCTCATTTTCAAGAATATTAATTTTCTTATTTAATTTATTTATGATATTATCTTTTGCCATAATTAATTCTTCTTTGAGGTGCTGTTTAATTATTTTATTCTCTTTTTTATTTATTTTTTTATTCAATTTTCCTATTAATATTCTAAGCTCTTTATTTGAGTTATTTTTTCTATCCAATTCTGCTGATTGGTAAGATAATCTTTCATTAAGTTTCTTTAACTGATATTTATACATATTTAATAATTCAGTTTCTTGTTTTAATGAGGATGTATCAATAGTTTTAAAGTTTGGCAATTCTTTGAAATCATCTAACGCAGATGCTATTTCTGTACTTTCTGAAATAGAGTGGCCCTGTATTATTAATTGTTTTGCATATAGTTTTTGAGGTGTATTCAAATTATCTTCTTTATCTATTTTTTCAAATTTACTGAGATATTGATTGAAATAATATACTACTGCTGCTAATGCATCTTGTTCATGATTACTGAGTTTAATATTTTCTAGATATTTTGTAATAAGTAATTTTTTATCATTATGACTTAATACTTTTTTAGGTGAATATACCTTTACATTGAAAATAGCTGCTACTTTCTTAACAAAATTTGGTGCTGGTGATACATCAGAACAGATAATTACAGGTGTACCATATTGTAATAGTTTATTGATCAATTCTCCTCTAGATAAGTTTTTTTTACTAAAGCTACCAATTAATTCTCCTTTTAGATTAATAATTGCAATGCCTGTCTCCATACCCGGATCAATACCAAGAATAATTTTCTGTTTATCATTAAATGGATTTAACTTTGATTTTACAGAAAAAATTGGTGAGTGAGTAATAATATCCTTTTTTGGGCTCCATATTTTTATTTTAGCTGGAAAAAAAGATAGTTTGGAAAGTATTCTATCCATATCGATTTTACTGATAAAAATATGGAATTGTGCCCATTTCGCACCAAACTTTGTTTTATTAACTTGCATATCAAATTCTATATCGTTATTTTTGAATGTATTTTGAATTTGATTTGCTACATTCATAACAATTTCTTCACCTTGTCTTTCAAATCTGGACTGTGACCAACCTCCTTTACCATGTCTTCTTGGCTGATTAACTTGAATAATAGTTTCATTTTCAAAAGGTTCTAATTTCATACCAACACCTTGTAAAATCAACTTATTCAATATCTTGGCAGTATTCAATGGATCTAACTTGTGGGGGATATATATCCCATTTTGAACCAGTATTGATGTAAGTGGTAATGTAACACCATTTTCAGATAAATTCACATGCACAATTGATGATTTTGAGGGTAGTTTGGTACAGAAACTTCCAATTGTTTCTTCATGTCTAATTATCTCATTAGGGTTGTCAGTCCCAATATAAATTGGTTTATATTTTTTAATCATATGAATTAATTTAGACCTGCTTATCTTCTCCCATTCTATACTTTCTCCATTTTCAAATATTATCTCAGCAGAGAGGAATAATTTATTTCTATTATTTGAAGAACTCATTGGTAAAATATCAAAAGATAGTATTGGAAACAAGTTTTTCATATTGAACACCCTGTGTTAATTTGTTAGGATCTGATTTAAAACAGTCTCTTCTTCTAGTACTAGACCGTATTTTCTATTAAAATGTATCAGAATATTTTTAATATCTCTAATTAACAATTCTTCTGCATTTTCCGCTGAATTCTCAACAGATTGTGGAAAATCAATTATTATTGCCTTTTCATCCATATTTATTATTATATTGTGCTCTGATAAATCACCATGCACAAATTTTGCTTTTTTCCAAGCTATATCAATGAAATCTAGAACGGCTTCAAGAATTTCTTGTGGATTGGATACTCTGACTTTATTCAGATCATACCCTATTATTAATTCCTGAACAATTATGTGCCTGTTTGAGTCTATATATTTTGGAACAATTAAATTATGTTCATTGGCAATTTTCATCCATTTGACTTCTGTTTGAGCTGAAATTCTTGATGAATATAATGCAGATATGTGTTTTTTATTAGCTGTATATCGTCTTTTCTTTTTAACTCTATGAAATGATGTAAAACCTACTCTATGTAATTTCAGTATAACCTCTTGATCATCTTTAGTTAATGCATAGTACACTCTTGCTTCTTTTCCCACTCCTTTTTCCTTTCCAATACTTGCAATAAGACCTTTTTCATATAAAGTATTCAATGCTAATGCATCATACCCATGTATAGTAAGCTCATATCCTACATAATGCCCTGTCCATCTATGTACTAAGTCCAACTTATGACATTTGTTTAATATTGTTTCAACTTTTGCAAGTGTGAGTTTTGCCTTTCTAGCAATATCTTCTATTGCTACAAATTCACTATTGATCATCCCAATCTCGATAGTTGTTAAAACCCTAATATCCAACTGTTTTAGATCTTTTAATGCATTTGCACCAATTAGTGTCATACTAATTTGATCTTATCTTAAACACATTTAATTTTTCTTAAGATGGTAAATTAAATTTGTAGAATTAATGTGAGTAAGATAAAAATTTAATAGTGTAATTGATAAAATAGCAAATATTACCATGGTACACCAGTTTTCATCCAAGATTTAAGTAATTTCACTAATTGTGGTTTTTTGGATAAATCTTTGCTACTGAAACTATAAACCTGTGAAAGTGCAATGCTTCCTAGATGTTCATATGCTTCATCAGTATCACAAATAGCTGCAACTCGTTTTTGAAACTCATCTTTTGTATTTGCTTCATCTATGAAATCTAAAAATAGATTCAATACCTTAATTGTTTGTTCACTTACTTTGTTTTCCTCTTCCACAATTTTTTTCTTAACAATAGGTTTGGGCTTGTTTACTTTATATGATGTATTAAGTTTAGAGGGAGTACTAGTTACTGGGGTTTGTTTAATAATTGGTTGGCTGACTTTTTTCTCTTCTTCCTTGGGAATAAACCTCTCTTTATTGTCCTCAAAGTATTTTTTAGCCGATTTTAATATTATTTCCTCAATTAAACTAATGTATTTATCTTTTTCAAAATTTGATGATTTTTCTTCTAACAGCATCTTTATGTTTGTTAAGATTGGAGTTAAAATCACTTCTATTGTTTTATTATTACTTGATATCAATTTTAGCTCATCAATAAATGAATTTATTGAATCTACCATTTCCTGCTGTTCCTTATCTTCTTTTTCAATATCTGCCATATGTAGCTCTTGTAGCATCTCTAATTGTTCTTTAAGTTGTTCTGTTTCACTTTGTAACAAATTAGACTTGTTTTCCCACTCTTCTGTATCTTTTTGTAATAGTTCATATTTTTTCTCAGTATCAGCAATAAGTGTTTTAGCATTTGCTAATTTTTCATTCAATATCTTAATTTCTTCTTTATCCTTGTTATCATTCAGCTTTTCTTGCAATTTATCAAATGATTTTATTCTACGCATTGCTAATTGTGCAGATATATCTTCTTTTTTTAGATATTTAATTATAAAATGAATATCAGAAATAGATATTTGACTATCATCTAGTACTTTTTTAAGATCATCAATATCATTACTCATTATGTCTTAATAATTGATATGCAGATAAAGAGTTTTTGAATGAAATCTAAAGATAATCTTCTTATTTTGGTAATAAGAAAAAAAAATTTAATACACCATATAGTTTATTGATATTTATGAGCCTTCCTTGGGTTGAGAAATACAGGCCAAAAATAAGAAGTGATTTAAAAGGAAATGATATTGAAATTAACAGTCTTTATGCATTTTTGAAGAGATGGAAGAAAGGTATTTCTAAACCAGGCATTTTATTAATAGGTGCTCCAGGAACGGGTAAAACATCTGCTGTTCTGGCTATTGCAAATGATCTTAATTTTGAAATAGTTGAAGTAAATGCATCAGATTCTAGAAATAAAAAATCAGTTAAACAAATGGTTGGTAAAAGTACAAAATCAGTTAATTACTTTACATCAAAAAGAAGACTGATACTAGTAGATGAAGTTGATGGTTTAGCTGGAAATTCTGATAGGGGTGGATTAAACGAATTGATTAAAATATTCAAAACATCAAATTATCCAATAATCTGTACTGCAAATGATCCTGAATCTGATAAAATTAAAAAAATAAAGAAAGAATTACGTGTTCTTGAATTTAATAGATTAGATGAGTTTGATATTTTTGAATTGTTAGAAAAAATATCTATTAATGAGAAAATAGTAATTTCAGAAGAAGAAATTGAGAATATTGCAAAAAATTCAAATGGTGATTTACGTGCAGCCATTAATGATTTAGAATCTTTTACATTGAAACACAACGACATAGTATCCAATAGAGATAAAATGCAGTCAATGACTGATATGTTGAATAATATATATATGGCAAAGTCTGTTGATGAAATTAGTGCCACATTATCTAATTCTCCAAGTAATTACAAATTTTTGTTAAATCACTTATTTGATGAGACAGATAAGCAATGTAGCGATCCTTATGAGATAAACAAGGCATATGAACAGATTGCATTGGCAGATTTAACTTTGTCAAGAATAATGAAAAAACAAGATTGGTCATTACTCAAGTATTTTTTCCTTCATTTAAGTACAGGGCTATTTATTTCTAGAAACAGTAGAAAATATAATAAGATTGAATTTATCCCTGAATATCCAAAATTTGCTAGATTGATCGGTATTAGAAAACGCAAAGAGAATTCAATTACTAATATCGCAATATCAATTGCTCCCAAACTCCATTTGTCCAGAAATCGATTTATTAAGGATTACAGTGATTATTTTTTGAAAATAATAAATAGTGATGTTGGAGCAGAAATTGCAGCTTCACTTGATGTAGATGATGAAATTATTAGATATATAAATAAATTAATTTTTCGTAAAAATTTATTAAAAGAGTTTGAGTTGGCTAAAAAAAAGATACAATCAGTTAGAATTAAATCTAGCTTTAAAATAAAATCAGAACCATTTAAACTAGATCCCTATCTAACTAAAACAATGGATAAAAATCCAACTATAGAGAAGGTCAAGTCATCAGAGAAAAATATTCATGTATTGGATAAAATAGAAAAATCTCAATCTTCACTTGATGATTTCTTTTAATATGAAATAATTCCAAGTTTTCCTCGATACTGTTTATATTTTAATATATCTTCTAAATCTATGGTTTTAACAATGCTACCGTTTATTGGTAGAAATAAAAAATCACTTTGAAGTTTTAATTTACTCTCTTTCAATGAAGGGTCTACAATTAATGTAACCTCACCAACATCAAAATTAATTGATTTATTCTTATGATCAGCAATAGCTATTGGTACCAGTAATTCTCTACTTCTAACAATTGCAAGTGAAAACCATTGCACCTGTGCATAATTTGTGGAGAATATAATGTGATAGAAGATTAAATAAACTTGTACATTTCCCATGAAAAATTAAACTGAAAAAATAGTTTATCAAAAATATCAAAATAAGAATATATTGCAATATCATAGAAACAGCATTTTACTATAAGTTAAAAATAAGTATGAGGATCCAATGGCATAATATTTTTCATAACTGCTGGTGAAAATTTGTTGTTAAAAAATTATCATGGCAAGTTTCAGTATTTGAGGTACTCAAGTGATGAATATTTATTATTCAGCATCAGAAGCAGGAATGTTGCTTGGCAAACTCCCAGCAACAATTAGAAGATGAAATAAAGAGAATAATAGATGGGAAAAAGTACAGGAAAAGAAAGCGTGGTGTTGCAATTTATGGAAGAGTATCAGCCTATGATCAGAAGAAAAATGGAGATCTTGATAGACAAATTGAGGTGTTGAAAGAATATTGTACATCTAATAATTACATTGTTGAACATGTGATCACAGATCTTGGTAGTGGATTGAAAACAGGTAGAAAAGAATTAAAGAAATTATTCAATCCTGTATGTAAAGGAAAAATAAGTAAAGTTATTATAAGTTACAAAGATAGACTTACAAGATTTGGTTTTGAGTATCTTGAGAAATTTTTCAGAAGTTATAATGTTGAAATAATCTGTACTGAAAACAGAGAGAAATCATCTCTTCAGAAAGAGATGATCTTATAGCTCTTGTGACAAGTTTCAGTGGGAGAATGCATGGATCTCGTTCCTGGAAGAATAAAAAGAGGTTGGCAAAGAAATCATGATTCCAGATTCTAGCGGCTGTATCTTCACTTTTAAGCATCTGTCTGATATACTTATATCTGATATCAACTATATTTTAGTATGGTCAATCTTGCATACAAGATAGAACTGGCACCTACAAAAAAACAGGTAAGTCAGTTTATCGAATGTGCAGGA
>JAJRQD010000097.1 GCA_024280435.1 archaeon
ACAATTTTCTTTGAGTACAATCTATATCCCGGTAAATTGCATGATTGCATTTTGTCTGCATTGAGATTGAATAGCAACTCTTTTGCCTCAACAATATTTTCAGGTACTCTTGTAATCCATGGAAAATCACATGCTTTTACATTTGTGGCACTGTAAAAAGAAGAATCAAAGACAAATGTCTTTGATTCATCAAATATCGCAGTAATACTCTCACCATATTTTTTTGTAATTTCTCTTAATGAAACTTTGTCTGATTCATTACCATCCAACGTACTGATGAATACAGGTAAATTATCACATGTTATCATTGAGATTAAGAACTGTTTGAGGTCCTTTCTTTCATTTTTACTGTAATCATAAGTAATTTCAATCGCGTTATCAAAATTATTGGTGCCATATTCTCCATGAACTTTCATTATACTGGTATCACCATGTAAATATAGCGATTTTCAATCACAATATTTACTAAAAGCCACACTGCTAATTTTCAGAAAAATTGCTTCCAGATCATGCTCATAGAGTTTATCCAGTGTACGACCCAATACATCATCTGTAAAATCTTTTGCACGTAAATTTTCAGCTATTAATCTATGAACTGGCTTACCATCCAGGTATTTGGATAACAGATACAATGGTCTCATAAAAATGGCAAGCATATTCAATATCATTGCTTTTGTTGCTTGTCCACAACTAACTGTCTGATTATGATGAATTCCAATTAATTCATCAATGATATCTGAAATTCCAATATCATCACATATAACTGCAATAACTCCTAGATGATCAATTGAAGTGCTAAATTGTTCAAAATCAGACATCTAACATCAGTAGATTACAATTAGATATAAGTATTTGCAAAATACTTTAAAATAAAGGAATTTGAGTATACTAAAGAAAAAAAATCCTTTTATTGCCATAATACACGGTGATGGGGGGATTTGAGTCTACAGTAACGCGCCCTAGAAACGCACAATTATCAAATATATATACTTCTATTTTTTATGAGTGTGTATAAAAAAAAAGATTATTGTTTAAAATTGATTCGCGGAAAGTGGGATTCATCAATCAATCATTGTAATATTCACAAAGTACGATTAGAAATTAATATTACCACACTTCTAAGATTTCATAAATATATCCAGAGAAAATAATTCTTCATATCATATTGGACAAATGCACTAAGTCTTATTTCAGTAGTATATATTCCGATCTAAGTATTACAATAGTACAGCCAAAATTCACCTATATTAGATCGAGTAATAACTCTAGTAATTTCATCTGCCAAATAAGAACTAAATATTCACCTGAACGTCTATTGTCTTAACGCATGTTTGTTTGCCTCCCTTTGTGGTTCCAGTATACCAACCATTTATTTTACTCAAATTTCTTATTTGATTTACTAACATACATTTCCATCCCAATCTTCCAGAACTTGAGGTTCCCCCAAATTGATAGATTAATACCATTTGCCCATGTTTTCCCATACCTAATTTATGTGGACTAAATTCTCGATAGAACCCTTCATATGTGCCAGAAAGAGATCCTTTTTTTTTAATAACTTCTCGAATAATGTTATAATTATCCATATATCGATATTAATTATTAATTATATTTAAATTTTTGGTAATTATATTTAGAATCAACTGTATTATTATATCAGCTTTATCTTACTCATGAATAATTATAGCTCAGGATTAGAACCCAATTACTATTCATGTTTAAGGTCTTAAATTTGCAATTCATTTGGATTTCAAGGTTTATTATATAATCAAGTGGCTTATTGAATTATGCTTAACAAAAAACGTATAGTTAAGGTTGTTGGGATATTATTACTCCTATTAAAAGGTGTAGTTCATAGTGATCCAACTGGGACCCATTTATCTGCCAATAATGATTTAATATTCTCAGTAGAATTGAATATTTACTTTCCAAATGAGAATGAGGTTTCAGATCCAATATATGAGAATTTTTCCTCAGTAATATTACTCGATTATTATTCTGCAGTGCTAAGAATTGCAGTTTCTAAATCTGCAGTTGATTATGAATTTATTGATATTAGGACTAACCATGGCCATGAGTTGAATTATACTTTAGATAGCCTGGGTCGTTCTAAAATTGAGATGTATGCTATTAATGATTATCAGGTCATTGAACTATATGTAAATTCTAAAGAAAGTTCTATGTTTTCTGATAAATCTCAAATTACTAATAGCAATGATAATGAGATATCTTTATTCTTTCCTACATTGCTCGTATTTGTTTTATTCATTGTTTTAGTGTTTTCAAGATTCAATATTAAAATTTGAACTAATTACAAATTAAAAAAATTGATCAAAGAACTTTGAGTAATATCCCCAGTTATTAATTCATAAGATTGATCAAGTATCTTATTAATTCTACTTCTCTCTTCATTTTGAAAGGATAGCTTACCAGTAAAGTGATTTGGTAACCTACCTGCTTTAATCTTGGGAATCAATAATTTGAAAATATTTGAGAAATCTGTAAGACTATGTCGAAATGTATTATCTTTGAAAATTTCAAGAACTGAAAGTTCGATATAAAATGAAGGTATATTAATATCATTCTGCTTTTTCCAGAATTTGAATATTCGTACATGACGAGAAAAAGCTCCATTTGAATTGCGATTAGCAGTTTTAACAAGATTTTTTACACCATAAGGATCTGTTTCTATTTTATTTGTTTTCTCAGGAATATAGTATTTTTCATTTTCTTTGATTGTGGGAATAAATTCAAACTTTATTTCATTCAAGATAAGACCCACAGTATGGGGTTGTAATCGTTCAGAGTTTCTTGGGTATTTTCTTTGCAATTCTTTGTATATCTCTTTGTGTGCTGCAAGGACATCATCAATAATATTGTTATTTATTTCTACAAAAATATCGATATCAGATCCAGGAAGAAAAGTCTTTCTTCCAAATGATCCACTTGTAAAGAATCTAGTTACAAAATCAAGTGATCTTAAGAATTTAAATGTCTCTTGTCTCTCCATTCGAGCTTTCTTTCTCCATTCTCTGTTGTGAATTAAATTGTTTAATTCTTTATTGAACCATTTATTCGCTTGTTTGAGACCCGATTGAACCCTCATGATTTATACATTATCTAATTCTTAATAAGCTTATTGAACCATTTATGAAGTATCTAAAATGAGATATATATTATCTGAAAAGATCTAGTGAGTAATCTCAGAGCCTTTAGGTAGGCTTTGAACCCATCTGTGACAATGACTTCAAGTTCAGGTCTCATCTCAAATATGACTTCAAACATTAATTGAAGGACCCGATAATTTCTTGATCGGGTTAATTTCCAGGTTAAGACTTAACTAGAACCATCTACTGCCAATATTAAATAGTATTGTTTTCCATTTATCTTTCTGTAAGTCTCATCAATAAAAACTGTTCTACCCCTTATTCCCTTTCTTTTGAAGTGATTTACCCGAAAGCTTTTGGATTTTACAATATTTTTCTCCAAATATCTTCGATACCTCTCAGCAAGATTACTTG
>JAJRQD010000098.1 GCA_024280435.1 archaeon
GTAATGTGGCAGAATATCTGTTCAAATATTTATCTCTGGAATATCTGATAGAATACACATAATTTTCATATGCTAATATTAGATTACCCTGATAATCATTTAAAAGTCCAGAATAATGATAATAAATGGAGTAATAGTAATCATCATCTATTATTCTTGTGATTTGCTCGATTCTATTTAATAATTCAATAGCTTCTGAATATTTTCCATTTTGGAGATTGTTCAGTATTTTATTTCTGTATATATCAAAGAGTAGCCTCTCTCTTTTATATCTATCCAGATCAATAAGACAGATCTCTCTCTCCAGTATATCAAGTGCAGTCAGAGTATCTTCATACTGCTTGAATGATATCTCAATTTCATATATTTTTGCACAGTAGTACTGATACTGATCAGGATTTGAATTCAGTGTTTGTTTTATGAATCTGTTAGCAATTGATACCTCATTCAATTCCATATAAATTCTTGATAGCTGTATGTAAGTCTCTGTTGTCGGAATACTCGCCAATAATATTTTTTCTGCATCTCTAATCTTACCCTCATCGATTAGACTTTGTGTATGCGAATATTCCATAATTCAATAATAGGTACATCATTTTTTAACCTTTTTAGATAGAATATCGGGTATAGTTTTGCTAGAATTTTCAAAAAATTTATTATCTTGACGGTTCCTTGAATTTATTGATAAATTCAGAAATATTTATTTATTAATTTGTCTAATCTCTTAGCATCTTCCTTATCGAGTGAACTTGTATCAGATTGTATTTGATTTAAAATAAAATCTCTTCTGTATTCATTGAGGAAATTGGTCAGTTTACTCCTGGCAAGATATGAATGCCCTTTGACCACATAGCAGAAGTGTATGTTATTGTATATCTCATTGAGTATTATGAATTCATGATACTGTATTCTTTTGATATTGTTACTTGTCTTTAGTGCCTCCATACCGAATGAATTGATGGCATTTAGGAAACTTGATAATAGGTTCTCATTTATATCAATATTCTCATCAATAATTTTTGAATACAGGGGTAGTCCTGCATCTCCAATAATAAATACCAGTATTCCATTCTCCTCCTTAATATTGATTTTTTTATTGAATAAAATCTGTTCTGCCAGATCAATATCATATATGCTTTTGTTGATTAGATCCGGGGATACTTCCAGATTATACTCCAATTCATCAAGTTCATCAGATATCTGTTTGGCTAGATAGTGAAATCCAGTATTCTCTGCCTCGATAATTGCTTTTGCCAATAATTCTTTTGCCTCCTCAATTTCATTTTTAAGTAATTTAATCTTGGCATCTAACCATCTCACCTGAGAATTGGTAGAGCTAGATGATTGTAATTCAGCATATTTATATAATCTACTAATCAATATCTCTATTTCATCTAAAGTTTCTTTCTCATTGGCGATAGAATAATCATACACATACAACTGTGCCAATGATATATAGCTGTATATGGTGAATTCAATATCAATCAGAGTAGAGAATGCAACTTTCTCAAACAGGTTCATTGCTTCTGCTCTTTTTCTGATACGTTTATTGGATTTGAGAATAGTTGCTCTTGATAGATCGCAGTATTTTTTAATTCTCTCTGTATTATTGAATTCCTTGATACTGTCAAGCTCATCAAGATATTTCTCTGCCTCCTCTGTCTTATTATCCGAGGTAAGAATAACAATCATACGTGTAAGTATCTCAGCAAGGAATACATAATCCTTATCACCTTTTCTTGATTTAAGATAATTGTATGCATTTCTGAAAATAATCATAGATTTATCAGTCTCTGCCATATTGAAATATACCCATGCCTTCTCAACCTCTGTTGTGTACACATGATAGGTTGCATTTATTCTTCTGTATATCTGTATCTCTCTATCAAAGCAATCGATAGCTTTATGGAATAATCCTCTGAATGAATATATTATTCCAAGATTATGTATTGGAAATGATATATAAAAACTGAATTCATATTTATCTATGAATGATATGGCCAGTTTGTAGTCTATCTCTGCCTGTATGAAATTTCCCTGAAAATCATTTACTCTTGCTTTTTGATGATATGTCATGGCAGATATTATGTCCTCATTAATCATCTCTGCAAGTTGTAGTAATTCATTGATCAATCCGGATAGTTGATTGAACATACCAAGATCTGTTAGAAGATGAATTTTTAATCTTAAACTATGGAATAATAGCAGAATATTGTTTTCCGTATTTGATGATATTACGTTGTAAAGTATGATCACTTCTTTAAGTAGTCTATTATAATCACCCTGATATATATTTGCCTCAAATAGTTTTATCCTGGCCTCATATTCTATATGTTCTGGTAAGTCATTGTCTAGTACTCGAGTTATTATATCAATTGCCTTACCAAATTCACCCAGATCAATATATATACCGGATAACTGTATATCTCTTTTTGCAAGGATCAATCTGTCATCAGTATCATAATTTTCAAGATAAATTATTGCCTCCTTATATTTTCCTTTGTGCAACAATTCTTTATACTTGGTAAAATTCACGATATAACAAGCTAATTTGTTAAATACTGTTAATATCTATTTTGGAGTGTATAATTAAAATTGATCAATTAATCTAGTTTGAATTGCTATTTAGTAAAAAATTCAAAGAAATTAGCTAAATTAACACATTTATATGTACATTATCTGTAGCACTATAAATAGTGTTTTAAAATTTAAAGTACAAATATAGATAATGACTTCTTCAAACAAGCTTGATAAATCCAAAATAATTCTACAATATATTACCAAGTTTGAACGTGCTAGAATAATAGGTGCAAGATCATTACAGCTCAGTCAAGGAGCTCCATCACTGATCGATATCGATGATAGTTTTGATTTCTCACCATTTGAGATGGCAACAAAGGAATTCAATGCAAGAGTTCTTCCAATTGGAATTAACAGATCTTTTCCAAATAAAAAACAAGTACACTTTACTTTGCAAAAACTTAAAGACAAAGATTTCATTAACCAGATTGCAGAATAATATCTCAATTGTATTTTAATCAGATGGATCAATTTGGAATTACAAAATAAATAACTATTAGATTGTAATATTTTTGTATAATAAATTCCATCTATTTTTATAATAAAAAACATATAATTCATATTTTTAATAGCTACTTGTCACAAATTTATTAGTATTTAATTTATACTTTACAATTTTTTAAATGATTTTATATACTCCTAAATATTTTGTGAATCTATGAAAATAACAAAATATATAATGCTGTTGCTACTAACAACTTCATTATTATTGATTCCAGGAGCTTATGCAGATAAAAACAGTGTAAATACCTCATCAGTCGACACTATGGTTAATATCACAATCTCAGAGGCATATTATGCAGATCTGGATAATGATGGGTATGAGGACGATGTTTTTGTTGAGACACAACTTGCCTTCACAGGTAGTTCAAGCTCATATAATTTTGATTATTATATTGTACTTACTCTTCCAAGTGGATTATCATACACATACTCATTTGCTGCATCCTCAAAAGTAGATTTCCTTACAATTGGCAACTATTTCTGGAGCCATGCAAGTGAGGCAGGTTGGTACAATGTTGATATTCATATTGTCATGCGTACTGGTGGCGTTGCATTGACATCTGAATCACTGATTTTTGATCCTCCAGGAGGTACTGGTGGTGCAGATCCAATAAATATTTCATTCACTTTTTATTAGGTGAATTACAACAAGAAGGGGTATTATTGTTAAATTCAGATCAGAAAAATGTATTGTTTGCACTTATACACGACCCCCGCTTCAATCTGAATACAATCAAGTCATATCTTGATTCTAAAAATATAAAAATATCATATTATAGCATTAAAAAAGCATATGAGGACCTGCATAAGAATAATATTCTCAGAGATGCGGAGATAATTGCAGATCCTGTTGTGCCCGGTGGTAGAAGAATGATATCGGAGGTGGAGGGGAATTACCAACCTGATAGACTTGGATTACAAAGATATCACGTAATTTTCTATAAGTTACCAAATACACATGCAGTTGATTTATTCAAAAAAGCCTGTGATGAGCATCCATACACTCATTATCGTACGTTATTGATTGGTGATGGTATGAATGGCTATGCACAATTTGATATTCCAATAGGATTGAAAATTGAGATGTTTAAATTCTACGAAGAGCTGAGTGAAATACTTGGATGCAGTGAATTTGAGGTATTGAAGGCGGAGAGAAGTACTAGATCTGATCTTAAACTGGATAAGTACAATGCAAAGGATGGAAAATGGGATTTCAATATATTTGGAGAGAACTCACTGGAATCTCTGTGGAATGATAGAATTGATAAACAAGCAAATAAATATCTGGTGGATCAATCAATATCATTACTATCAACACTGAAATACATAGATCTCAGATTGATACGTGAGCTAACCATCAATGCAAATGTCAAGGCAGCAGATATTCACAAATATTACAAGAAAGATAGAACAACCATATCCAGATACCTATCCAGATTGAAGAGTGATATAATGACACTGCCAACACTGTATTACGACAGATTAAAATTTGATATGAGTAGCCCACAATTGATAACAGGTACTGTGGAATCTCCTAGGATACTAAATCTACTGCATCAGATATATGAACAGAATGAATTTCCATTCAGATCTGAGCTGATATCAGAGGGAGCAAAGTTTATGATGATCCTGATGGTACCTCCATCAGTTGCACCCGAAATAAGCTACTTTATCTGGAGCAAGGTAAATTCAATGAAAATATACAATATCAGTGTATCAGTGGATTCTGCCAAGAAATATCCATTCTATCATATGAATTTTGATGAATTGCACGTGAAATGGAGAACTGATAAGGAATATATAATTAACAATGTGATCAAAGTACTAAAAACTATCCAATAATTATATCAAATTTTAACTGTCCAAAAAATGATATGAACCCAATATTTGTGTATCATAAGTTCTAATCTGATATTATTTCTCAGGAATATCATCATCCGGAAAATGTACTCGAATAGAGTACTGTTCCCACTATATGTATGGTTTGATGAGTTCCATCAACAATTAAATTCCAGGCTCTATTCAATGTTGCTATCATTGGAAGATACGGAGTAACTACTTTAATTCATCAAAATATAATTACAACCATCCCACTATCAAATTTAAGAAAATCAAAGCAATTGTGCAAATTATCGTATTTTATGAAAAATGAGGTTTTATACTGTATAATTCAATAATTTAATTAGTAAAATAATACCTTATGTATTTCGGTATAAAAAACATATTTTATGTTTGCATATTTTTTCACATATTTTTGAAATACTTATATACTTCAAAATTTCGTGTAAGAATGTCGGATTAATTTTACGAATATATTCGTATTGTTTTTACGATGGAGAAACAAAAAAATGAAAAAAATAAATTCATTATTAATTTTGGCAATGCTAGTAACTATGTTACTGCCAATTACATCTCAGGCATTAACTTTTGGTACAATGAGAGGTGGCCCACCAATCAGGGACACTACTCCTCCACCACAAGAACTAGACTGGGGTTATGTACGTATTGGATCAGCAGCTGCAAGAGCTGCAACAACTGGTGTCGTACAGGTAGCAGTTCTAGATACTGGTGTTGACTATGATCATCCTGATCTGGCAACCGTCATAACATACTGTTATGATGTTGTGAATAGAGTTGAGGGATGTGTTGCAGTAGATGATACTGACGGCCATGGAACTCACACAGCAGGTACAATTGGTGCAATTGACAATGATATAGGAATCATTGGAGGCGCAGCAGGTCATGTGGAACTTTATATTTACAAAGTTCTTGCCACAAATGGTGGTGACTGGACTGATCTTGCTGATGCAATTGTCATGGCAGCAAATGGTCCTGATGGAATTGAAGGTAATGAAGATGACGCAGAGGTAATCTCAATGTCATTAGGTGGAGATATTTCCTCTTCCCAGTCCACAATTGATATGTTACAGACAGCAGTAGATTATGCATATAATGCAGGAACAGTTCTAGTTGCCGCAGCAGGTAATGAAGGTGATGGAGATATCTCAACCACAGAACCCTCATGGCCTGCAATGAGTAATGGTGTCATTGCAGTAGGTGCAACCGGCATCCATGATGGAACAAATTTCGTTACAACCTATACCGGTGTGGAGAGTGATGTATTTCCAACATTCTCAAATACAGGTAGTTATGTTGCAATCTCCGCACCTGGTGTGTACATCACATCATTAGCTCCTGGAGGTGGCACAGCAGTCATGTCTGGTACTTCTATGGCCACACCCTATCTTGCTTCAGTTGTTGCACTGATCATGGCAAACAATCCTGGTATTACACCAGCACAGGTATTATCAATATTACAGACAAATGCAATTGACATCGGTTATGATGCCCTCCAGCAGGGCGCAGGTCTGGTTGATGCAGCAGCAAGTGTATAGAATAATCATTTAAAACATAAAAGAATTAAACATCAATATATTAATCGGAATAAGTATCTAGATCCAATATTAAGTAAAAATAACAAAAATTACTCAAAAAATTCAATTTATTTTTCTTGAATCAATTACCAATCCCTCTGATTTCTTACCATCAATCATTATTGTCAATGGCGTATCCAATTCTATATGCTTGATATATTTTTTCTCACTAGTAACTTCCTGTCCTTTTATCCAATCCCAATCAATTGCTGCATTTTTATCTTTCCAGGGAATAGTGAAATATGCTTTCTTTGTTGAGATAAGATTGAGGAAGAAATGTTGCCCCGAACTTGGATCTACCTGATAATTCTCAAGCTCTACCTCTGCAAAGCCTGCTGCATTATCAATTTCATGCCATTTAACTGGTACTCCAAGAAATCTATCCGCAGTTCCCCATCTTCCAAAGCCAATCAGCATATATTTTCTGTTCTCAAGCATTTTGTTATAATATGCAACTTCTTGCTGCATCTCAATAGTATACAGGTGATTAAATTTCTCTGGACAGACATACACTATATCTGTGATATTCTCATAGACGCCATTTCCAAGCACCTTATCAGAATACATCAGGGAGCCATTCCTGTATTCTGATAACTCATGCTCAAGTGGTAGTGTATCCACAACCATTGGCCTTATCTGCAACAGATATAGCTCATGATTTCTCTCATTCTCATAATCTAGGTTCACTGCAAATTCTATCTCTACATCAGTACCCATGGCCTCTTTTCCTCTCTCCAGCAATTCAATTATTATATCACTTATTGGGAAACGATTGTATTTGAGAATAAAAGGCATTGTGATAATAAGAGGTCCTTTATAATGTGGGCCATCCCTGACATAATTATTACTGATATCAAAAGTTGCACCAAGCCAGTTCAGTATTTTATCCTCATTTCTTGCAATATCAAGATCAAAATCTGATAGATTAGCAGGTCTTTTCAGATCAAAATCCTCTGTCAGATCAAGAGCCATGAATTCAGTCTGACTGGATTGTAAACTCTGTTCTGGATTTGAATGAGTTGGCAATATTTTTGGATATTTGGGACAGTAGGTTAATACTTTTTTGCCAGACGTAATTATCTCTCCATGTCCTACTGCAAGATATGCCACTCCATCCTCAGGTTTGACTGGATCTATTGCATAGAAATTATATGATCTTGCTACACCTGAGAAAGTCGGATAATAACGATCATTATGTATCTCTCCAACAACCTTCTGAATAATCACTGCCATCTTCTCTATCTCCAGATTCTGACCTATCGTCTTGACATAGCTTTTAGACATCTTTGAAAAAGTGGAAGCATATACCAGTTTGATAGTATCACCAATGATCTTGGCACGGTTTTTGAATTTACTTGAATTGTTTGATATCATATAGGATTGATATACGCCTGCAAGTGGATGATACTGACTATCCTCAAGCAAGGAACTAGATCTGATCGCCAGTGGATATTTTATTTTCCTGGAAATAAGATCAATGAATTTTCTCAACTCTTTGGGAAGGTCCTTGGCTAGAAATATTCTCTGTATCTCCTCATCACTGAGATCCATAAGTTCATCAAGATTGAATTCCTCAATAAACTTATCATACCACATGGTGGTGATAACTATCGTATCCGGGATTGAGATGGATATATTATCGTATTTTGCAGATATCTCATCCAATCCAAACACAGTTCCTGAAAATGCTAAGCCTCTTCCTTTTCCACCCAAAGATCCTGCATTACCAAATTTAGAGAAATGAATGTCCTTCTCAAAAGTATGCTCAGAGAATTCAGTTATAAATCCCTTGGCCTCTACTTTATATGCCTTTTTCACAAATCTGTACAGGAATTTTCTAAGATCCTCTGCATTCTCAAAATCATCAATAGATAAATATTTGATTATATTTGCCATTTTGAATTCAGACCTACAGTATAACCAATTACTGAAGTGATTGTGCATTGCATGTCTGGTAATTGCCTCTACTGGAATTTTCTTGATCACTTTGGGAAAATCATCAAGGTTCTTTGCTCTTGCAATCTCATTTCCATTCTCATCTCTGAACACAAAGTCGCCAAATCCAAGTGATCTTGATAGATATTTACTGATTAATTTCAACAGATCTTTAGCATGTTTGTGAATAAAAGTACTGTGAAGTGAATGTGCCTTCTCTTTATTCTTCAAATCCGAACTCTGCAGACAGAATGGCATATGAGGATTTGTCTCTCTTATCTGTTTCAAAAGTTCAAAACCTGCATTCCAGTTTTTACTGCCATCTTTGGGATATGCAATATCAGAGATCACACCAAGAACATAATCAGAATGTTTATTGTATATCTCAATTGCCTCCTCAAAAGATTTAGCAAGAAGGATCTTGGGCCTACCTCTGATCAGTAAGCGTCTGTGATTCGCATTCACTCCCTCTTTGATCAGATTATTTGTCTGGATAAGGATCTCCTTGTATAACAATGGTAGAAAGATAGAATAATACTGAATAGAGTCCTCCACAAGTATAATTACTCGTGTATTACCGATTCTTGTATCATTATCAACATTGAAACTATCTTCAACAATCTTAACAATAGTCATGAAAATTGAACCATCGCCCCTGTAAAGAAATACATTATCAAGACCATCTCTATTCTCAGGAAGTGACATAATATCTGTGATTGATGTCAAAAGCAATATTACTGGTAAGCCCGGATGTATCTCTTTCAACTTCTTTCCAAGCTCAAATGGATTGATACCATATAATCTTGACATAGTTATAACTAGATCATATTTTTTATACTTGACTGCCTCTATTGCATCTTCTAGTGAGGATACTCTTGAAATACGTGGTGGTGTTATTCTGAATATTCCCTGATATGCCTCAAGTAACATCTCTGAGTATGAAGAATCCTCCTCGATGGTGAAATCATCATATTTAGAAGAGATAACAAGTATCTCTTTTATTCTGAACTGCTGAAGATCATAGAATTTGGAGAACCGCTTTGGATCTCTTCTCCACGAGAAATCAAAATATCTGTTCTTGACTTCCTCAGAAATAGGGCTCATGAGTGTGTTAATAATTTGATTTCTAATAATATTAACTCTACAATACACAATTATAGATTTATTTCATTCATTAAATTATCCTAATCTAGTTTAGATCATGATAATAATAATTTTTGATTTATAATCATTATATCTCTTCTAGTATTTTATCAAGTGTCTTTACAAAATAATCCACATTCTCTCTTTCAAAAACCATTGGAGGTTTGATCTTGAGTACATTATGAAGTGGCCCATCAGTAGATATCAGAATACCATTATCTCGCATCCTATTTGTTATGTAATTGGCTTCATCCACTGCTGGCATCTTACTATCCCTATCCAATACCAGCTCTATTCCAATAAATAGACCCATTCCACGTATATTTCCAATAATTTCATTTTCCAACTCTCTTAATCGGTTGATAAAATATTCACCTATTTCTCTGGCATGTGATTGCAGCTCTTTATTCTCTATCTCATCAAGTACTGCTAGTCCAATCTCAGCAGATACTGGATTTCCACCTGTGGTGGTGAAATATTCCATACCATTATTGAATGCCTCTGCAATCTCTTTTGTACACACCACAGCAGACATTGGATGCCCATTTCCAATGGGTTTACCCAGCACAACAATATCCGGAACTACATCCTGTTGTTCAAATCCCCAGAAATACTCTCCGGATCGACCAAACCCTATCTGTACCTCATCTGCAATACATACACCCCCATTTTTCCTAACCAATTCAAATGCAGGTTTCAGATAATTATCCGGAAATATTATCTGCCCACCTACTCCAGGCATACTCTCAAATATGAATGCTGCAACGCTGTGATTATCAGTGATTGGTCTGATATACTCTGCATATGCAGGCCCATCCCCATGAGGACCTCTATAAACATCGGGAGTGGGTATGGTATGTACATATGATTTTTTACCTCTTCCCCCTTTTCCATCGAATTTGTATGGTGAAATATCGATCAGATAATTTGTATTGCCATGATATGCGCAATCAAGTACAATAATATCATCTCTGTCCGTGTATGTCCTTGCAAGTCTGATTGCCAACTCATTTGCTTAAGAACCAGAATTTACAAAAAAACATATGGATAAACTCTCAGGGAATTTATCAAGTAATCTTTTTGAATATTTCAGTATTGATGGATGTAAATAACGTGTATTGGTATTGAGTATCTCCATTTGTCTGAATGCTCTTGTTATCGCAGGATTTGAATGTCCCACATGTGGTACATTATTCACCGCATCTAGATATCTTCTTCCTCTATGATCAAATAGATATTGCATATATCCTCTAAGTATAATTAGATGATCATCGTATGCAATGCTTAGGGATGGCCCCATCAACTTCTTTCTCTCTTTGAGTATTTCATCATAATCCAATTCCTTATTATCATATGGTATTTTGAAAAAATCAAGTGGGTTCATATTGATAGCTCGGTTAACAAGATCATCATATCTCACCACACACTCAATATCTTCAAGTAGAGCAAGTAATACCTGAATATGAATGAATTCATTATTTGTTAATCCAATAAATTCTCCAGCTTCAACAGTATCTCCAAGCTTTAGTTTATGCATAAGATTTCTGTAATAGATGAGGTATCCAAGATTGTGCCTTATCAGTAATGAATTGCCATCTATTCTTGTAACCTCACCATCTATGGCAGAATAAACTGATGTGTTTGTACCGCAGAATATATCAATACCCATATGTGTATTTTTCCATTGATATCCATTTTCAGTCAATATTTTATTTTTATCATTAATGTATGAATATCTTGTCTCTCCATGTTTCGCAATACAATTATTATCAATTGGATCGATACTCATTATCCCAAGATCAAGTATTTTGAACCTATCCATATTTTCACTTGATAGATAGATATTCTCTTCTCCAGGATAATATAGATCAAGTTCAAATCCACAGGCTATTTTAATTGCAATTAGTACATATTCTGGATCAATTTCTCTCAGTTTTTCCAGAGTTCTCCATGCAGGTTTGGAAGAAATCA
>JAJRQD010000099.1 GCA_024280435.1 archaeon
CTCATTAAAAAGCAATTATACCAAAAATATTTCATTATTGTTTGGTTCTCAAAAAAATGTGCAATTAATAATTAATATACAAAGTAGTCAATATATCCAATTGATTGAAAAATGCTTAATTAGCCAATATGATTTGATGGATTTAATATTGATTTTATATGAGTAAAAAGCATGCAAAAATTGGAGATATGGTTATTGGAAAGCCTGGAAAAAATGGAGAACCTGGAGATACACTAGTTGCTCTTGGACTTGGTTCTTGTATTGCAGTAGTTATATATGATGAAAAGTCTAAAGTCGCTGTATTGAGCCATATTGCACTACCAAAGACAATGAACATAGGTTCTGAAAACCAGGAAAATTATCAAAAACTTGGGAGATTTGCTGATTCTTTTATCAAAGAAGCTATAAACAAAATTTCAGATATAAGTGGAAAAACGGGTAAGTTAAGGGCAAAAGTTGCAGGTGGATCAAAGATGTTTAGTGATCTACTAACCAAGGATACAATTAATCTAGGTGAGAGAAACTCAGAGGCAGTAATCACAGAGTTGGAGAGAAACAATATCTTTATTGTATCCAAAGACATTCTTGGAACTTCTAGTAGAAGTGTTTTCTATGATGTAGATACCAAAATTATGACTGTAAAAAAAACCAAAACAGGATTAATTTTGAAACTATAAATGCAACCATATTACAATAAAGATTGTTTTTTATGCTATAAATTTGTTTGAACTAATAAAAATTTAAATACAAATCTATTGTTACATTTTGATTGTAAACTAAGGGTAATCTCATGCTAGACCAAAAATTATCATCCGAATCTGAACTAGAGTATGCTGTTTTTGAATTGAACAAACAGAGAGTGGCTATAAAATTAGAATTTCTTGAGAGATTTAATATTGTTAGTGAAATAATTAAGATCCCAAGAGCACCCAGATTTGTTCTTGGTGTTATACGCGTTGAGAGAGCAATTATCCCTCTGATCGATTTGGAGATCCTGCTAGGTAAAAAAGAGGCTGATAGAAATAATTCAATTGCATTGGTTATCTCATTGAAAGAGAATGTATTTGCAATACATATCAACAATATTCCAAAGGTTCAGAAATTTGATAAAATCAGTAATGAAGCGAGTATAAAACTTAATTTCCCAGCTGAGTGGGTTGTAGGTTATATAGAGGATGAAGAATTTATTCCAATTGTAGATCCCAATCTATTCTGGATTGCACTTGGAGATGAGGAAATTGTAGGTCCTTCTCTTACTTATAATATCGGAAAAGAGGATGAGGAATAATACTCTTTCCAATGAGTTGATTGATTATGAATAAGCATGAACCTATATATATTTTTAGCACATCCAAAAGAAGGATACCAATTAGTGGGGGTAATAGTTAAATGTCAGCCGTTGAACAGATCAACTACGCATCAATACAATATCCCAGTAACAGTATACTCTTAGCATTGGATAAAGAATACTCACTTGAGCCAATAACTGAAGTTATTGAGAATCCACTTTTTCCGGATTATTGTGAAGGATTGGGTACAGTAATTGGTAATCCGACATTAATAATTGATTTTGCTAAATTTTTACGAATAGATGATGCCGATGGAGAGCACATCTTACTGTACAATAGATTATCAAATAATGAATACTATGCTCTGAAAATACCAATACCCAAGATCATTAAATATGATAATTATTCAAAATCAAAACCTGAAATCACTACACAAAGATTTTCATTGGTATCAACAACATATACAATAATTGAAAATGAAGTATTTTTAAGGATAGATGGAGATCAGGTTTTTAAATTCATACAGGATGAGATAACTGCAGTTCTGAAGGAAAGCTGGAGTAAAATCACATTTAAATGGGAAAAACTAGTCCCCATAGTCACTAAGAATGAGGTTTCACTCATTGGTAGAGTTAAAAAACAAGATCTTATATTCAAAGAGACCAATTATCTTATAGCTTTCAGACTTGGAGAATATAATTTTTCCTTTGAGGAAAAATATTTTGATGAGTTAATTCCTTTGAGCCAGGTGAGAACTAGAATACCCCATAGTTCAGAATGCACAGAAGGTATAATTAATTTTAAAGGTGAGAATATACCAATTTTGGATCTCGCAAAAATATTTGGTTTGGAGATTGATCGTACAAATAACCTACTAACAATTATTCTTAAGATAGATAATGGCCGATTAGGAATATTGCTTGATAATGAAACTTTTAGAAAAGTAGATGCGAGTGAATTTTTACTTGTCAATGAAAACAATATTGATGATTTATTGATTAATAATATCAGGATCAGTAATAATGAGATACTATACAATATTAATCTGAATAATTTAGCATTATGGATCAATTCACCCCAGATTTTTACAAATAAAAAATGGATGGAATTATTTACCGTTTCGAAATTATTCTACAACAATCAGACTTTTATTGAGAAAGAGATGAATATTTTCAACAATCATATTGCAATCAAAGTTCCAGATTACACATTTGTGGTGGAACTTGCCTCAATCCTTCAAATAAGGGGTCGAGATACGAGAAAAGAGATACTTATGGATGGAATTACCTTTGTTAACTACATGGACAAATGGATACCCAGCATAGAAATTTTTGATGAGCTAGAAAATCCATTATCAATAATTATACAGAGTGGTAAATTAATAGTAGAGGTTATCAGTAACTTTGCATATTTTGAGGATGTTAATGATGAAATTTTATCAGAAGATATGATAAATCACCTGTATACCCATGAGAATTATTATGCAGTCAAAAAAGCATACATAGTTAATGATGGTATAGCCTTTGATTTCAATCTAAAGAATCTTGCAGAGAACGTATTGAATATAGATATTAAAAAGCTGAATAAAATACAGAAGACTATCAAAGATCCAATACCACAAGTGGAGGAAGAAATTGATAGTATGCTTCGTATTTGGCAAGAAAATATTGATTTAGTACTGCTGTTGACAGATAGTTTGAATAATAAAAAAGCTATAAAGATAAATAATATCAAAAACGTGCTTCTAGAAACTGAGGATGAATTCATCCCCTGGGAAGAAACAAAAGAAGAACGTTATATCTATCTATCCATTCAGGATGGAAAGAAAGAACTGGTGTATCAAGTACCAGTGAATTGTCAACTCAGAGGTGTTCCCAAAGATGAGAATACAACTGAGGTGATCTTGGATGATGAACCAGTAAAAATCATCGAACTTAAAAAATAAAGGCGAATAAATATGGCAAGATTAATGATCGTTGATGATAGCAACTATTTGAGAGCAACAATACGTGCTGCATTTGAAGCAGCAGGTCATGAGGTAGTTGCAGAAGCCGATAATGGCGAAGATGCAGTATCTATATATGCAAAGATCAGACCGGATGTGGTAACAATGGATATCATTATGCCCAAAGGCAATGGTCTGCAAGCAATAACACAAATTATGGAATTTGATCAAGATGCAAGGATCATAGTGATCACCGCACTAGGTCATGAACCAATGATCCGAAAGGCACTGAGCTTTGGAGCTCTGAATTTTGTGATTAAACCCGCAGAGCCAGAGGAAATTCTTGAGGCTGTGGATGGCGTACTCTCAGGAATGTGAAAATTGAATGTCTGTTGATGAAATAAGATGGCAAGCATGGATTGATGATCTGGATAGAATTCTAGAGTCACAATCAGAAGCCATTAAAAAATTAAAAGAAAACAGTGGTGATGTGGTTGCGATTGATGAGATCAAAATGGCATTACATTCAGCCAAGGGTCTTATTGATGCAGTTGGTCTAAAAACAACCACTCAGACGATCGTTGAGATTGAAGACAATGTACATAGTTTGGAAAGTCCGGATATTCCTCAAAACCTTTACAGCCAACTTGAATCATTGAATATCAAAATGAACAAACTAGTTGAGCACATCAGAGAAAACAAGCCTAAGCAGGAAGATATCAATGAGGTTGATAAATTACTTGGATTTGAGGCAATTCTAGTTAAGTTTGGTTCTGATTACTCATTAGATATCAGTGTCAAGGGTGAGAAATCACTCCGATCTGCAAGAGCATTGGGAATACTCAATACTTTAAAGAGAATTGGAAGAATAAAAACCACAGATCCAAAAGAAGAAGATCTTTATTTAGATACTAAATTTGATACTCTGAAAGTTGTTATCTCCACCCGAGAAAATTTGGACCAGATCACTGAGGATGTAAATAAGATACCACATGTATCAGGAGTTCAAATTGAGAAAATCACCCAAAAAGAGACTAAACAGGATATAAATATTGATAGTCTATCTCTAAAAATACCTTTATCACAGATTAGAACATTAGAAACTGACCTTACGGTGCTTTCTGGACATATAGAGGCTTTGAAAAGTGAAATCAGCACAACTAGAGGACAAGAAGAGTTAACTGGTATAGATAATACATTTGAAAGATTAAGAAATGATCTTAAGAAAATGAGAAAAATACCATTTGATTCTATTGTATCTTCTTTATCTGCAATGTCCAGTAGATTAGCACAAAAAGAGGGCAAGCAGGTTGATCTGATAATACAGGGTAGATTTGTAACTTTAGACAGAGCAATTGCAAACTTTCTTATAGATCCAATTACACAGATATTAAGAAATGCAATCGTGCATGGAATTGAAAAAATACCTGTTCGAAGGAAATTAAAGAAGAATATTATTGGAAAAATTCTTCTGAGTGCAGTCAATGATAGAGATAAGATAAAAATTAAAATTATCGATGATGGTTCTGGTATTGATCCAGCTGCACTAATAAAAGCAGCTAAAAAAGCAGGTGTTCCTGTAAACAACCTTACTACAAATCAGGATAAAATCAATCTAATATTTGAAAGAGGTCTAAGTTTATCCAAAGTAGATAAAAAAATTGCAGGTAGAGGAATTGGGTTGTATGCAGCACGAGAGAGGATCCAACAATTTGGAGGTAACCTATCAGTGGCATCAGAAAAAGGTAAGGGAACAACATTCACTATTGAGTTTATCGATCAGGATGCATTAAGTAAAAATCTGATTGTAAGTGTGGGTAAAGAAAACTATGCAATTCCATCCTCTGAGGTTGAGCAGGTAATTCTTGTCAACACCAGTGATCTTAAGTTTATATCAGATATAAATGCAACTTACATGCATAATCAAGAAGAGCTACCAGTAGTGGTACTTAACAATCTAATTGGTAATATACAGCCTGTAAAGGAAAATGATAATCAGATAATTGTTATCACAAGAGGCAGTTCATCTTTGATAGGAATTTTAGTGGATGCACTAATGGATGAGAGATTAGTCAATATAAAACCGTTGAACCCCATTCTGAAAAACTACAAACTCTTCAATGGCACCTTAATAGGTCGAGATAAAGAGGTAATACTGGTAATTAATCCAGCAGCAATAATATAGGAGATTTTAAAAAATGAAATCATATAATTTTAGTGAACAAGAACTAGAGGCTTTCAAGGAGTTGGGTAATGTTGGTGCAGGTCATGCTGCGATAGCACTTACAAAATTCCTTAGTAAAGAAGTAGATATGTCAGTACCATTCATCCGTACAGGCTCAGTTACGGATATTTTAAAGATACTGAATATGGACAGCAATGAGATTGTTGGGTATGAAATATCAGATGTCAACAACCCAATCAAATACAGGTTATCTGTAATATTCAAAAAGGCTGTGATGATTGATTTACTTCAGTCATTGACACAGACTTCAAAAGAAGATATAAAATCAGAGGCAGATTTGACAGAAATGCAAAAAAGCCTTATCCAGGAAAGTGGTTCTATTATCATACTGAGGTATATTGCTGCACTTAACAAGATGCTAAAAGTTGATAGTATGCCAGATGTTGCACCAGTTCTTAGTATTGATACTAGTGAGGTTGCAATGAATTCAGTTGGATATGGAAATGAGGTTGATCTGGTATTGATACAACTGGACCTATTCACTGATGAACAGAAGTTTGAATGTCAACTGTTTATTCAACCACATGTGGATTCAATTGATGAATACCGTAAAGCATTCTTCTTGTAATATATTCAAACAAATTTACTAAATTCTCCTTTTAATTTATTGTGCCATTATTCACAAAATAGTAGTTCATTCAATTGTGAATAATTATTGAACAAATAAGAAATATTATACAATTTAATTGATAATACTAAGGGAGATTTAAATTTACAATGTATTTTCACCTAGTATTCACTAATGTGAGGTTGTTAAGATTTCAGAGAAAGAGAAGTTAGAAGATGAAGTTAGGCAACTGAAAAAAAAACTATTTCAAAAAGAAAACGAACTGAATGATTTAATGGTACTTCATAAGCAAGCATTGACAATAACCAAAATGGCACCCATAATACTGATGATAATCAATAAAGATAATATTGTAACAATGGCAACAGGAGCAGGATTATCAAAATTAAAAATTATTAACAGTAATCTAGAAGGAAATTCAATATATGAAATATTCAAAGATCATCCAGAGGCAATTCAAGCTTATGAGATAACTCAGAAAGGTGGAGAAAGTGATTTCATATTACGTATTTTAGATGAAGTGGATACACTTTATCTTGATTTTCATCTGAACCCATTTTATGAGAATGATGAATATGCGGGTCAAATCTTATCAGGCAGCAATATTACACAATTATTCAATGCTCAGCAAAGATTTGTTGAGAGTGAGACAAAATATAGTACAATTATCAATGCATCTCATCTGGGAATACTTGTAACTAGAGATTTCAAATGTGTGTATGCAAATCCAGCATTTTTAGAGATGTTTGCCTTCTCACCAGATTTTGATATAGATGATACTTCAGTGACTGAATTATTTGTACCATCTGTTAGGGATGAAATGCTCAGAAGATCAATGAATATTGAAAAAGGTGGAAATGAAACGCCATCTTTTGAGACTACCGGATTAAGAGTTGATAACACTACATTTCCATTACAAATATTTTCTAATCGAATAATCTATAACAAAAATCCCTCTGTGATTCAGTTTTTCATTGATCTTTCAAATATCAGGCAATTGGAAAAAGAAAAGAACATACTGCATGAACAGTTATTATTATCTCAAAAGTATGAAAGTCTAGGAATTGTATCATCTGGTGTGGCACATGATTTCAATAATTTACTTGTAGGGATAATGGGAAATGCCAGTCTATTGCAGCTGGATATGAAACCAAGTTCACCACAATCTGTACTGTTGAGAGAGATACAAAAAATAGCTATGAATGCAGCAAAGCTTACCAAGCAGATGATTGCATATACAAATCCCACCAGTAATAAATTAATGAATTGTAATCTAACACAAGTGGTTGAAGAGATCACACAGTTATTATCAATTTCAATACCCAATACAATTATCATAGAATATGAATTAGAAAATAAGATCAGTCTAATCAATGCAGATGTATCACAACTACAACAAATGGTGCTTAATCTAGTTATCAATGCATCTGAATCTATTGGTGAGAGTAATGGTAAAATTATTGTTAAAACATTTGAGGATAATGGAGTATGTCTTGAGGTAGTAGATAACGGCGAGATAATAAAACAAGAGGATATAGAGAATATATTTGATCCAAAATTTGGATTTAGGGGGCTTGGATTGACGGTGGTCAAAGGTATTGTTCAGACACATCATGGGGTAATTGATGTATTATCTGATGAAGAAAATGGGACACATTTCAAAATTACTTTTCCGATTGAGGGTAATACAAAAATCATCAACAAAAAAGATAATAATGGAGAACTACCCAAGGGAAAAATACTATTCTGTGATGATGATGCAAGAGTACGAGAAGTGGGAGAGAAAATGCTAAGTTATCTTGATTTTGAGGTAATTGTTGCCTGTTATGGACAAGAAGCACTTGATGCACTTGAGGAGAATAAGGATATAATTCTAGTGGTACTTGATTTGACTATGCCAGTATTATCAGGAAGAGAAACATTATCACGAATAAGAGAGATGTCTCAGGCCATTCCGATAATTATTTCATCTGGCCATAGTGAGGTGATTGGTGAATTTGAAGGAAGGGCAAATATAGAGTTTCTATTAAAACCATATACTCTGAATAGTTTCAAAGAAACTATTGCTAAACTGCTATAATCAAATTTCAGATAAAATATATATAAATCAAACTCACTCAAAATCAAAATTTTTCGGGATTAGATTTGGAGTAGAAACAAAAACTATTAATTTAACTTCGATTTATGTAAATTGCTAAGTGTATTTTTTAATAAAAATACAATACATCATATTGATGTGATACACGGGAGCGTGGTCTAGCCCGGTTATGACGTCTCCTTGACGTACCTAATAGGTTCAAAATGGAGAAGGTCGCCAGTTCGAATCTGGCCGTTCCCATATTCTCAAATATTGATTACCATCATCAGAAAAGCTGTATTATTCGCATATTTTAATTAATAGTATAAAAATTATCAGTTTTAAAAGATTGAAATCAATAATATTAAAATATCTATCGACTATATTTGTATTCACTAAGTATATCCTGTCTATATTTCTGAAAATGGTTCAGAATAATCTCATATAATGAACCCAGATCGTCTCTACACGTTTCAAAAGTTCTACCCGGTTTTAATGTCAATTCCTCCACAAGCAAAGCAATCTTATGCACCACAGTTGGCACTATTAATACATTATTAGTTAAATATTCTCTATTTTTCAACTCATCAATAATATTCTCTAGCCATTGTTTCAGAATTTTCTGAATTGTAGATCCAGAACTCTCATCAAAGTGCAATACTTTTGGAATGAATGAAGCAAAAAGGGAATCCTTCAATTCATTAAATGTGATTGGTTTTGGATTGGATTGTTTGTATTTTATCTGCTTTGTTACTGAGAATTCACCTTTGGTGATACTTGCAAGTGTACCAAATAAAGTAGCAGATTGATAGTGCCTTGGTGTGAACACATGGGTTAATCTCTCCTCAAATCCAGGTGAGAACCTATTTAATTGATCAATTGCCTTCACAAATCGATCCTGCTCATTCAGTTGCAGGGTAATTGAAGGGCTCCATAGATGAAATACTTCAATTTTTGGTAAATCTCTGTAAGCATCTAGTTCTGTCTGTGGCGGACAGATCAGCGGTAATGTAAGATTACTATCAATGACCATTACTCTAGGTTCACTATCGGGGAATTCATAATTTGATAGCATTCTAACCTTCTTCCAGAAACTGCTAATAGATGGTAATCCAAGCTCTAGAATTGAATTCCACTGTGTAAGCCAAAAATTATTTTTTATCCTCCAGAAACGATCAGAACCGATCTCAATCTCCTTCAGCATATCATTTTCCTGTCTCTGCATCACATTTGTTCCATGAAGAATTGTAAGCAGATCTGCATTATTAAAATTAAAATCACATGCAAGCACAGGTACACCCATCTCACTCAAAGCAAGAGCAATCGACAGTGCAGCAGGTGTTTTACCACCACCTCCTTTTGATGCAGTCACTAGAATAACTCTATCTATCGTCATTTTTTCACCTCAGAATGGTAGAGCATTTATCAGCTCAAATATTATTTCCTCGATATTCACTCTTGTATACAGTGCAATTAACTCTTGCTTAAACGCTTGCAGGAAAAAGATAAATATAATTGAGACCCAGAGTGTTTTGCCCTCATTCTTGATTTCAGAATATGATAATGTTTTTACACTCAAATAAGTATTCAATGCAGAATTCAATTGATCCAGGTTGTTCTGATATCTTGTTACCAATTCAGAGTAATTATCCAGATAGTTTGCAAAGGTACGGCTTACTGATGATCTAGATGCCATAAGAAGTGGAGATTGTAATCCCACAAATAGGATATTTGTTGAGATCTCCTCTGTCTGTTCCAGAAATCGTGGATTAACTGTGCTTGATTTCAATAATTCAAGACCGGATGTGAGGAATATGAAAGTCATGGAGACAAAGAATATTATTTTTATTAGCCTCAAAAACTCAACTCTTTTCTTCCTCTGGCTTTTCATCAGTGTAAGATCAATATGCCTCATATCTGCATGTAATTTCCAAATAACATACAATGCAAAAGCGATTCTTGTCAGCCCCTCAATAACATCAAGACTGCTGTTATTCAATCCAATTGTACCAAATAGCACTATTGCATATGTTAGACTGAAATATAGTGTTATTCCAACCAGCATATTGGTTATACCTTCATTCCATGAATCAATATAAGTAAGAGAGAAGAACAAGGAGAAAATAATAATAAATATTGGAAATATGAGTAACAAGTTCTCATTGATGATATTTTGATATCCTGCATATTTTAATATTTCAACTAATAGTCCAGTAATAAAAACAGC
>JAJRQD010000005.1 GCA_024280435.1 archaeon
CTAATTTCGATGAGCAATCTAAAGGTCGGGGGTTCGATTCCCCCCCTCGACATCTTCTAAGGGTATATTATCTAGAAAGACTAAAATTTTAGAAGAACAGACCATTATAATATTAAAATTTAATACCTCTATTTTTTTACAAATTGAATTAATTTTACTCAGGAGGATTTTCCCATGAGTGGTGGTGTTGCAAAACAACCCCATAACTCAGAAATGGGGTCTAGCAAATGGGGTCATCCCACTCTCCGAGGAAAAATTAGAGAAATACTAAAAGATTACGGAGAATGTTCAAAAGCAGACATTATTAGAGAACTAGCTCCATTTAACATTTCAAAAGAAAAAATCACAAATGCATTAAGAGATATGAAAAAACGATCAGAGTTATATTCCAAATCAAGAGGATGGTATGTTTATGTGGGTACCAATGGGGTGGCTACAAATATTTGGACCACAGATGAAACTAGATTGAAATGGTTCTCAGAAGCCATACTCTTTCATAACATCAAGGGTAATATCTTTGATTGTGATATGGGGGCTAGTAAATGGGGTTCTAAACTTCAAGACTCGAAGGAACGATTCATTCGTAATGGTCCTGGATCTATAGTACTGACTAGAAACTATGATACACTTCAATTTCATTTTTCATGCAAAAGACCAGGTTTTTCACGAGATGATTTGTTAGAAGTAATTGCTGAGTTATATCAATGGTTGATTGAGTTACAAATTTCAGGTGTTCCAGTTGTCCAGTACTTTGAAGCAAGAAATTCTCGTAATATAATGATTAAAGAATTAATGGGACAAACTTACAAATTAGAAGTGATGAAAGGTTTAGTACTTAAAGCATATCAAGATGGATCTGAATTACAAACAGAATCAATTCACTCTGGATTAGCTTACTCACTTTCAGATTTAGTAAATGTATCTAATAATATGAAAGAGAATATCCTTGCTATGGAATCAAAGAATATTATTGCTAATGGTGTTAAAAAAACAACTAATATGCTTAATGCAATGAGGAAACAACAAACTGATCACATTTATCATGTTGAAGGCGAATTAAACCAAGTAGTTGCATTAGCAGAAAAAACTAAGGAGATTTCAAAGGACACCGCACATTACATGAGTTATGTAGATTCAAGATTATTTGAACTAACCAGTTCACTTGGTGAAGTAAAACAACATCCTGTTATGGATCAAGTACAAATGTTATATGATCTTAAAGAAGGTTTTACTCTTTTAGTCTCAAAAATTGATTCAATAGAAACGAAAATAGAAGAAAAAGCTGAGGAAGAGAAATCATTCAGAGAATTAACTCATAATCAAAGGATCCAGACACTTAATGAATTATTAGATATAAGTGAAAGTGTTATTGATATTGCATCAATTGTAAAAGCTCATAGAAGCACAATATATCGTTTTTTGGATGATTATAATGCACAATTAGATGTGCGACATATGGGTAACCCCATATTGAAAAAATATAATGATAGCCCTGAAAATAATACAATGAATGGTAACCCCATAACTATGAATGGGGTAACTCCACAACTATCTAAAACATACTTTGAAGACTTAAAGTCAGAATATTCCATTGTAGCAAATATGTCGCAAGATATACAAGTTTCAAAAGTTATGGAAAAATTAGGTAAGGCAACTTCAGCACAAGTTGTTTCAATCTTGTCTCACTTAAAAGAAGGTAGTGTTAGACGATCTCTTTCCCGTTTAATACCAAAATACCTCCTTTCTGTAAAGATCGGAGGAGGAAAGAAAAAATATATCTGGAGGAATAATAATTGAAAAAAAGGATTGCAACTGTTTTACAAATCATCAATATACAATCTTCGAATATTAATATGATATTATGTTTAGAAGATTTGATCAAAAGGAGGTTTATGAGATGTCATCATCAATAACTAGTCTTCTCCTTGGTTTTAATCTTGGTCCACTGAGTAAAAATAAAACCTTCAGGGCACCAGTGGAATCATTGGATAGGATGAAAGAGAAATTAGAAAAGCTCTTCAACTTATTACAGATCCAAGTTGATGATGAGATCAGTCCTTATCGGATTGCACAATGGAGTGTCGAATTACTTTCTCTCATAGATCTTGAAGACATTCTAAGTTTATTGGCGGCCAACTATCATATGAGGTTGAAAATACTTGGTGCAAATGGTTCAAATGGAACTAAAACCAAATATTTGACAGTAAGAGAAACCATGGAAGAATTAAATATCAAAAGTCCTCAAACTATCAGAAATATGATTGATGATGGTAGATTAACAGCTATTCGACCGGGTAGAGAATATCAAATATTAAGAAGTTCCGTGGAGGCCAGACAGACCTTGATTGAAAGTAAGAAGAAACCAAAAGTAAAAAGGGTTGACTAGGTTTATATATTGAATAATGATATAGTTGTTTAGAGATATCAGCATTTTTCCTGATATCTCAACTCCCTCCCCCACGGTTGATAACCCATTTGTTTTGGGAGTAATGGTTCTTTTTGAGCTACTACTCCCTATAGATTTATTGAATTACTGTTAGGTTTCAAGTCCTTATTTTATATCGAGTAATAAATAATACATGCAGTCAAAAAAACCTGTAAAGTATTTTGTAATTTTATTATTGATAGTATCAATTATTAGCCAAATTTATCTAATAAATGATTCTTTGCAATCATCAGATGAAATAAACTCATCTGAAGATATTAATGAAAACTATGATATTGTTACTCCTGGACAAACAATTTCTGATCCTATTGTTAGATATCCAGAACATAATCAAGTGAAACCTGATCCAATTAAATTAAATGATACAAGAGATAATAACATTGATTTTTTTCAAAGTCCTAATCAGAATCAATTATCTATGAATAGTATTGATAATTACAAGGTTGCTGATAATTCAATTTACAGTAATTGGCAAAGTGGACAGAGTGTTAGAGTTGATAATATTTTCAATTCTGAGGTTACTAATGCTTATCGTGAGACATCAGATCATAGTGTTTATGGTACATCAATAAGTGAAGATGTTTATTACCAAAATTATTATGGTAGCTATGAATCAGATGGTACTGAATTTATCATTAGTATGCACGACACAACGGAGTCTTCTAGTATTACAGATTTTTTTGTTGTAGAGATTGAATATGAATATATTAATAGTTATAATATTCATGTAATAGCAGATATTGATTATACTGAAGCAACTGGTACTTGGGGAAGTTTAGCAAATATATACCTTACACCTTACAGAAACGGAATAACGGTAACTAGTAAAACTCTTAGTTGGGGGGGTACTTCTGGAAGTACATCAGTCGATGATTATATTACTCTTGATTCTAGTTATGCTGATGGAAATAAATTACTTTTTTTACTTGAAGTTTGGTGGACTACAAGTTCAACAAACGTAGAGCATATACATAATATACGATTTGATAAGTTTGCGGTTGAGGAAACTGTTACTAGTAATACAAAATCAGAATATATCTATACTTCAAGTTCAACGATACAAAACAAATTAACTATTGAGAATTTTGATTATGGTAATAAATTAGTAATTTATAAACCTGAAAATTGGGATTATTCCTCGATTTCAACCAGTGCAACAGTTGCAGAAATATCAGGTAATATTGAAATTACAGGGACCATTCCTGTGACATATACTGTTCTTTTTTCACAAACAAACTATTATTTTATGGCTGCTGAAGATATCACTGATTTTGAAACATCATGTATGGACTTTGAATGCGGAAGTAATCGATTAATTAATAGAATAAATAATGCAGGTAATAATGGTTTAGAAAGTCAAGAAATTGTTACTGATATAGTTTCTCAAGGGAGTTATGCTTTAAAAGTATATGATAATGCTTGGGGACAAACTTCTTTTCCAATAGATGATATGGAAGAAGGTTTCTACTTTTTTGCATACGATATTTATTTAGAATCGGGTGCAGGTACTTGGAGTTTCAGAGGTACGAGTTCATCAAGAACAGTTTCAGATTATTTAACTGGTAGATGGTATACATTTATTGAAAAAATGACAATAGATTATTCTATCAAATATTCAACTATGCCTGAAAGTTCATTTATAGCATTAACTTTAGATCCTACAACCACAATAACTGCTTATATTGATAATATACATTTTTGGAGAGCTTCTGGAAAAGAGATTGTTGAAAGCTACACTGAAACAAAGTTTATTTCTCAATGGGTATCATTAGATAATATTGAAGATCCCTTATTAATTGATGAAGAAGTACATTTAACAGTTAGAGAAAGAGAAGATAAAACAAATATAATTACTGAAACGATTAGAACAGATGATAATGGAATTGCTACCATTATAGGAACTGCTGATTTTGCAAGAATAGAATATGAAATTTTATGGGTAGATTCCAAAAGTCAATTTTCTTACGTTTCTGATACTAACAACAATCCAGATACATATTTGGATCTTACAAAATGGTCTTGTAACAGTGGATGTACTTCATATACAGAAAGTAATAATTTAAATGATAAAATAGTGTCATTAAGTTATACTGGAACTGCTTCAGATCAATATATAGAATATGGACCTGATTTTAGTGTTAAAGATTGGGATTTTATTTCATTTGAATATGCAACAACAGATGCGAGTTATCAATTAGAAAAATTATATACATATGATACACCCTATACAGGCGCCTATATGGGAAATCAAATGGATATAAATGGAGTAAATAATAGAAGATACGAAATACTTGAGCCAATCACTGATTTTTCAAGTTATGCCACATATAGAGATAATAATTATGTTGCTGCATATATGAGATTTCATTTTTCAAGTATGGATGTAGCAGCTTTAACTATAACAATTTATAGAGCAAATTATATTTCTGCTCAAAAAACATATTTTACACCAATTCATTCTACCGGAAATGTTTTTTCACCAGAGAAAAAATTAACTGGTGAAAACAATTATTTTGATTTTTCAGAAACTCAAACGGGAGATGGAGATCTTTGGGGATACTATGATAAAGGAGTTATTGATGGTTCTTGGCGGAGAGAATATAGTGGAGATTATTTCTATACATATTTTCCATATAAACAAAACACATATGCTTTTGAAGAGACAGTAAGTTATGATTTTACAGGTTATGACTATATTGATGTAAGATTATATATAGATCAAGTTCCAAATACTGAGAACAGTTATACTATGTATTGGAATTGGGATAGAACTGATTTTTGGGGAAATGTAGCAAGTACAAATTTAGTAAGTGATAAAACTGGATGGTTTGAATTGAGATTTCCAATTCATACAACCTTTAAAAATAGTCATGCAGATAACCTTGAAATTATGAGAATTACTGTCTCAAGCAATGGTGTTTCTGATTTTACAAGTGTAGATTTTAGAATCGATTATATTATACCTATTGACGAGGAAACTTATGATGTTGATTGGTTACAAGATAGTTCTCAAGGATTTTCATGGGAATTTGAAAATGATGAAACTGTTTCAAGTTTTTGGCAGTCACCTGCTACAACTCAATATGGTTATGCTTCTAGTTTTTCAAGTAGTAATTATGGTGGAATGAACAGTTTAACATACGCATTTGAAAATTATTTCACAACTATACCTGATGTTGATAGAATGGAAGTAAAATTTAGATCCACAATAACAGGTAGCTATCGATTACAATGGAACTTAGATACTGGCTCAGATATTGTTACTTTTGATTATATTACTGCAAATGAATGGCAAATAGTAAGTAGAGATATGATTGGAATAGTAGGTGATACATTAACAGGTGGATCTCCACTTCAAATTATAGGTAATAATTTGGCTGGTGATAAATATGTAGATATTGAATATATCCGGTTCATAAAAGATGAACAACCATTTTTATATGAAACAGATAATTATTTTCTTTTTTCTTCAACTAAGGACACTCAGATTTATTATTATGAGTTAGATGGCTATGGTGCATATGTAAATGATCTAGATATAATTAATAAAGATATGACAGTAGGAAGCCATATTTTTAATTTTGTTGTGATTTATGATACATTTTCAGAAAGAGATTTTTCTCAAACTTCTTCAGTTTGGTATACCTATTCTTATACTATTGCTGAGGATGGGTTATCAACTATCAGTATAGTGGATCAGCAATCTAATTTTATTGATCCTAGAACTTTCAAAATAGAGATCGATTCTCAAAGAATTTACGGAGATACATTCTATATGTCAGATATTAGTTCTGTATTCAATTTAACTATTAGTGATTTTTGGGGAAATGTTCTTTACCAGAATGTAGCAGAAACATACTCAAGATTTGTTGATTTAGTGCTGACACTTTATAGTGTTAAAATCTATAATGAGATGCAAAATCCAGTACATGTTTCATTGACGAACGGTCCAACTTTTTCAGAATGGATACTCCCTGGAGAAATAATTGAATACAAATTAAGAGCTGATTCATATAATTTTACTTTACAATATTCTAATGTGGCTAGTGGTTTTTCTGCTGCTACACTCAATGGAACTACTGCTGAATATATATTTTCTGTAAATTCAGACACAGCCCTGATAATAAATGAATTTAGTATTGCTGATGTTTACAATAATGTAATTTCGTTGATTAATGATCTTGATGCAACTAACAGCAGTATCCAAGCTGCAATTATTAATCAAACTAACAATATTACCATCAGTATAGACAATACTAACACGAATATCAATAATCAGACAAATAATATTATAATTGAGATCACAAACACAAACTCAACTCTTGGATCTCAACTTAATACTATTACAACTGATATCTCAAACTTACAGACTAATGTTACTTTGCAAATAAATCAAATTTCAAGTAATATTGCAAATTTACAAACAAACATCACGATCCAATATAATGATTTGAATCAAGTAGTAGTTAATGTCCAGACAAATCAAACACTGCAGTACAATTCACTTACTAGTTTAGTGAATAATTTTGAGAGTTCAATGGATTCGCAGTTAAATTATATTTCACTTAATATTACTAATAATTTGACTAATATTACTCTACAATTTAATGATATTTCAACAGAGATCAATAATGTGAATAGCAGCATAGCAACACAATTCAATGATATTACTGTATTGCTAAATAATCTTAATTCTCAGATAGATTCTCAGATAAATAATTTAACAATTCAGATTACAAATTCATTAATAAATATCACAGGTCAAATTAATAATATTGACATATCAATTAGTAATGTTAATTCAGAAGTAATTTCTCAAGCAAATTCTATCAATTCAAATATTTCAAATGTGAATGCTACTTTATATCTTCAATCCATTGATATTCTCAACCAGATCAATAATAATAATTCCACAATTTATAATCAGACAATATCTATTCTGTCTGCAATTAGTAACACAAATAGTACCTTATATTCACAAACTCTATCAATATTAACACAAATTGATTTAAGCAATTCTACTCAAGTGGCTCTATTACTTTCAAATCAAAATGAAATATTTGAGGCCCAGGTAATTGCAGCTGAATATATGAGTGAGCTTAGAGTTGAAAGATCAGATCTTCTACCTTCTGGTAATTATGTATCAATGGCGATTCAGACTAATTGGAGAAATGCAACTGTAAAAATATATGTAAATGGTAGTTTACAATACGATGGACTTGAATCAGATGCAATTGTTCTCCAATTGATCGGTTCAGGATCCTTCAATATTACAACTGTAATCTCAAATTACACCTGGACAAATTGGGTTGTAATTTCTCCAACAGCAGATACCCTCATTCATTATGTGCTTACTAATGAGGCAGGAGTGGGCCTTAAACCCAATATTGCTAAAATTGTAATAAATGGAACGACAATCTATACTCTTGATCAATATTATTCTTCAGGTACATTCCTGAATATAACTGTATATAGCTGGTCCAATGATTTGCTATATGTTACTAATACAACAGTTTCAGGATCTGAACAAGAAGTTGTTCTGGTAATTCCAATCTTTGGCCAAGAATTCAGAAATGATTATAATTTTGATGTACTCCTGGAGTTGACTTCTATAACAAATACCAACTACACTATTTCAAAAGTAATCCCTGCAAATTCTTCAATAATAATTGAGATGTTTGAGAGTACTTTTACAACTATATTCTCTCCAATCGTGAGTGCACCTATTAATAATGGTACTCACATCATTACATATAATGAATTTGAGCAGGTGGTTGAATTTAGAAAGTCTCTAAAAGCTGTGAGAGTTGATCTATCTTTATCTGCAATTTCACTTCAAGTTGAGGAATTAACATGGTTTGAGAAAAATGTCCTCCCTCCTATGATTGCTATTTTTGGTGTTACTGGTGGAGTTGGATTATTAGTTGCAATAGTATTACTGGCTCTTAGATCATTCGGTATTAATTTATTCAGGGAGAATATACTCGAGAAACCAGTTCAACGTTTTGGTGAGGAGACTGGATTCTTCACGATGAGTGATGATGAGGACCTTTCATTCAATACTGGAAAGAAGAAACGAAAAATAAAATATAAAAATAAATATATCTAAATAATGAATTAGGTGTATAATAGAAGTTTTTTTATTAAAATATAACGTATGGTATATAATGAAAATTGATAAGCATATAATCGACAATATGATGAAATTATCTTCTGATGAATTGAAAAAATTCTCAAAAATTTGTTTAAAAAGTTCTAAAAAATCAATAAATGGTGCAAGAGTATTATTTAATAATAAGGAATATAGTTTAGTCAAACCATTAATATTTAATTCATTAGAAGAGCATGGAAAAAGTGTAATATTGACACGTATTTATTTAAATAAACGAATAAGTGATTTTTATGATTCTAATGATAAGGGTGAAGATGAGGTAATAAAAGAAATACAAAAAAGAACAATAAATGATATAAAAAGTCTGTGGGATCATAAAAGTAAATATCAAGCAGCAACACAATCAATTTTAGCTAGGACTTCACAAAATGAAGATGACAACTATAAACAAAATTTACAGAATTTAAAGAATGCACATCAATATTTAAAAAAGAAAGAAAATGAAGGTTTATACTCTGATTTTTTCAACCAAAGAAATGATGGGTTATATGTAGATTTTAAGAATGTAAAAGGAGGAAAAATAGTTGTTAATGCACCAATTGGGATCCTAGAGGATATTAGTACTGATGAAATAAATGAAATTAATAATTTGTTAAAATTAAGAGAAAATGAAATCAGTATTGTTAGTAAAGAAATTGAAAATCATTTTAATATCACAGATAATGATTTAATAAATTTTTTTAGAAATCTATAAGATGTGAATTGCAATTGAGTTGCAAGGCCTATTTATATATAATGAGATAATTAAATTACTCGAAAGAGTTAAGTGAAAACTTTTGACTAGAAAATATTTATTTTTCATACTAACTATCTCTCTTTTAGTTTTACCAACTGCACTACTACCAGTGGCAGCAGCAGAAGGTGAAATAGAAGATGGATTTGAGTTCGTTTGGAACGCAGACACAGATATCATTCTGTATTTTCCAAATGATCCCACTGCTTCTCCACTACTGTCTGTGTATGATGGAGATAACACCCAATTAGATGCACTTGAAACACAATTTGAGCAGAATGCCTGGAGAGATGTTGATGTGTATATGGTTGAGAATGGCCCACGAGAAGGTCTTTTGGCAGTTCGTTTAACTATTACATGGTCGACTTCTTCTGAAGCAATTAGTTTTGGAGAATGGAGGACTGAACAACTTTTAGCAGGTAGATCTTATTCACCAGGTGGAGTTGATGTTAATTTTGGTTTAGGACTTAATCAAGCCACCAATAATGATAGTGGTAATGTGGTTGTGGATGTCCTTCCTGATGCAGATGCACTAGAGGGAGATGTTTCCAGATCATCTACAGATACTGGTGGATCTCAATATCTTCAGTACAAAAATGGAACTGATATTGATGTAGCAGGTTCATTAATTGTTGATTTTGCAGACTATAATTACAGTTCTGCCAAATGGATTGATTTAACAGGTCTACGTATGGATGGTGCAGGTAATGCTACCATTGATATTACTTATGCATATCAAAATGGTACCTTAGCTACTTCTCAGACTAATGTATTTACTACTGATCAATATCTCTCTGCTGAGGATACAATTGTTAAGCTACCAGAACCAAGTGCAATAGCAGATAACCTTGGTAATAAAGCTACTTACGTGGCTAAAATAAATTTCACAGCTCTTGAGTTGGATGAATTTAGATTGTTTGATTTTGCTAGTGAGGATTACGATCTGGAAGGATCAGATTATGTTTTTGATAATGATATCCCTGCTCTAGGTTTGAATGCAATTTCTGCATTCAGTACTTGGGCTCAATCCAACAGTGCAAAACTAAAATCTTTCTCTGTAAAGAATACAGCTTCCAAGGTTACTCAAACCGCACGTGGTTTTGTCAGTGTCAAGGCCTCAGCAATTAAGGCTGCAACTGCTGCAACAGGTACTAAGATTAAAGATGTTGTGGACCATGAGGTTGTCAAAGCCCGTGACAAGATGAGTACTCCTGGAACTTTGTCCAACAATCTATATTCTGCTATGAAGACTACATACGACAATGGAGAGAAAAATGCTCAGGCTATGGCTCGTGAAGCACGTAAACATCTCAAAGCTGTGCAGGTAACCGTAGGTGTCAAAGCAGAGGCCTTTGGTGAAAAGGTTGATCATGCAAAAGACATGACCAAAGAAACTATTGCAGGTATTGCAAAAAGTGGAGGTAAAGCTGTTTCAGGTGCTACCGATTGGGGTAAAGGTATATTTGATAGTGGCAAAGATGGATTGGGCCGTCTCAAAGATGAAGGGGCCAGCCTGTTCAGTAAAATGTCAGATGGTATCTTCTCTATTGGTGATGATGCAAAGAAAATCATTATTGCAGTAGTTGCAGTTGCAGTTCTTGCAGGTGCACTCCTATTATACAGAAAAGACTAAATTAATTCGATTAACATCATTAAAATGAATTGCAATTGAGTTGCAACTATTCTTTATTAATTATTCATATATTTTTATTATGGGTTTTCGTACACTACTAAAAAACCTCCCCCGATTAATGAAACAGGAATCATGGCGACAAGGAATTGTTCGTGGGATTCTTGGACAACCTGCTCAGACTAAGAATGAAGCAGTATTACATGATGCAATTGATTTAGTTCCAATATTAGGTGATTTTCCATCAGTTCAGAGAATTTTCACAAATAAAGGAAATAGAATGAACCAGGCAAAGGATTTCTTTATTGGTGCTATACCAGTTGCAGGAGATATTGC
>JAJRQD010000100.1 GCA_024280435.1 archaeon
AATATTTTTTTATCTATCCAATTCTGGGGGATGGTAATTTTTTTTCTATAACTACCCACTGTATTTATTTTCAAATCAATTGATGGTATTTTCCTGGTATTGATTGCAGGGGGATAGTTCACATTCAGGTAGATTGGCTTTCCATATCCCTTCATCTGCCAGTTGGATGGTACTGTGATACTATCCCATGTGCCATCATTGTAATTATTCTCATAGAATTTTTCAGGTCTTTCAGATAATCCACAAGACCATCTGAATTTCCACTCTCCATTGAGTGAGATAATTGACTGGTGTTTAATTGTTGAACAAGTTTTTAATTTATTCTTACCAATTATTTCTGGATTTTGAAGATCTGTAACAGGTGAATATGTGATTTTATTCAATATAATATTATCACAAAATCAATGCATATAATGATTTTTTGTATATTATGAATAATTCTTTCATAATTTATCAAGAATTGATTTGATCCAATTGGCCAATCTTTCCTTTTTACTGTTCTCCTGTACATCTAATATTGAATTGAGCTGATCATGTATTAATCCAATTTTCATCAGATCATCCTTGAAATCATCATATTCTCCTCGTTTGATATAATTTGGTAATTCATGAGGATAACGTTTCTGAAATTTGATCACTGCATTGTCTAGTTGCTTTTGAATTCTATCTGATTGTTGATCAATAGAATGGAATGCAATAAACAGGATCTCTTTGATAGGGTCATATTTGAAATTTAACTGTATCTCTGATAAATCTATTTTAGTCAAAGTCTCTGTTGAGAATGCTTCTTTTGAGAATGCATGTAGTGCACTTAAAAACCCTGCTTGTAATTCATGATTATCCCGGTGCATTTTACAGTATTCTGTACCTGTACATCCTGCAAGTAATGGTAATCCAGAAGTTCTAAGAACAAAAACATCATAGGCATAGTCAATCATTATATTTAATACATAATGATTATAGATAAAACTTTTTTCTTATAGGAACACTACTTGATATATTTGCTAATTTATGGTGGCTAAATCCTTGTCTTCTCAGTTAATTCCATTGCAAGAGCACTTAGCTCTGTTGATAATGCAAAAAATCATTCTTAGTACAGAGGTTATATTATTGTTTAAATTATAAGTTACTTTATGAGAATAATGGTATATCAGATGAATGTGAAAGATCCAGCTTCAAATATAGATAATATCACAAATAAGTTGAGGTCTATTGGTTTGAATGAAGAACAGACACTTCTAGTACTTCCAGAGCTATTTTTGACAGGATACGATGAACACAGTATTCATAAGGTAGGAAATAATTTTTTCTCATCTGTATATTTTAAAACACTATTATCATTGGCTGATAAGTACAATTTAATGATATATGGTTCAGTTCCAGAAAAGGATGGGGATAATTATTATAATACAGGTATTCTAATTGATAAAAATGGATTAATAAACAAATATCGAAAGTCACATCTATTTCGTCCTATGGAAGAGGATAAGCTTTTCAAAGCAGGAAGGGAGGTTATTGTATCAAAAAATCTGGGATTATCAATTTGCTATGATCTTAGATTTCCAGAATTGTATCAAAAGCAATCTGAATTGGGTGCTAGAATACTGTTGGTAGTGGCTGAATGGCCATCTGTTAGAATAGATCACTGGCTTAGTCTGTTAAAAGCTAGGGCAATTGAGACACAATCATTTATAGTGGGTGTAAACAGGGTTGGTACTGATCTTTACAAATTTGGGGGTCATTCAGTGATATATGATCCTTATGGGGAGAAAGAACTATTTTTTGATCATGATTATGAAGAGATAGCTTTGATAGATATTAATCTAGACAAAATTGACCTATTCAGAGGCTCTTTCAATACAAAGGATGATAAATGGTTGCACTGATTTTTTTCAAAAATTATTGATATATGGTCTTAAATAAAAATAATTTTTATAGAATGGTTCTTTAAAGCACTAAATTGCCAAAAGAAAATAAAACTGAACATACGATTAAAAAAAAATAAACAAAAAAAATGATGTGAAATCAGATCATGATAGCACTGAAGAACCAAATATGGAAGAATTAAAATCTGAGAATAAGGATACTAAGAATATTCCAAAGGAATTCAAGAAAAACAGTATAGATCTAGTAAATAATATATTCACTAAAGTAAAAAATACAGATAGAAAAAACAGTGAGGCTTTATTTCTTGGATTAATACTTACTCTTATTCTTGGAATACTACCATTTATTTGGTTGCCACTTGTTCCTGCGGTGTTCAATTCCAATCAGGGAATAAATTTTCTGATAGTAGTTCTGATTTCCAGTATCTGGATAGGAGATAATCTGGGTAAACAATCTGAAAATAATATCGTAAGAAAATATTTCATTGCAGGAGTATTAAGCTCATATTTCATTCAATTATTTGTAAATATAAAATATGGAATAACAAGCTCCATTTTCTTTCTATTTACATTTTTAATATTAATAATTATGACTGCCACATTTATGGCACACAGATCTGAATTATCATCTGATAAAATCAGAGGAAATTTGAATACACTGGGTATCTTCTCCCTGGCAATAAGTTTGCTACACTATGCAAGTACAGGTTTTATTATTCCTTATTTCACCAATACAGATACCGGATTTATTGGTTTTACCATATTTTTATTCAGCCTACTGATATATCTTGGAGTTATGTCTCCAATTTTCACAGACATTAAAAGAAAAGTGCAGGAAATTATTAAAAAATACTCTGAGAGGAAAGGAGAGCTTAAAATATCAAATATATCTATGAAAGATCGATATATACGAATTCTTGCTGAAAATGGGATTATATACCAGTCTCAGTTGGATGAGATGGACGTTGAGGATCTTATGGAACTAGATGGAATAACAAGGTATGATGCTCAGATGATATTGACTTTTGTTTATGATCTTGAGGATAATTATTTTTTAGATGATGAATAGCTTATTTCAGCCTGAAATAAAATAATTCAGTACTTGAAAAAATATATTCCGATAATAACTATTGTATCACATAAATATTACAAATAAAAATTATAAATAATGTACAGAAGAATTTACTGCATTTTTGCGCACTAAATTTGCTATGAAAATGTTGTATCAATATGAATTTCATATTTTCAATTTCTATCTGTTGCAAAATTTGCGTTTTTATTTTGGAATAGATAATAACAAAATGCAAATATTCAAAACTATGAAATGTTATGTATAATATGAATAATCGATCTGCTCTATTTATAGTCAATCCCGAGAGCCAGGGTGGTAGAACGGGAAAAAATTGGGAGAAAATGTATAGTAAAATCAAAACAAAGCTGAATTTTCCCAGTGAATTTGAGATTGCAGATGGAATTGGAAAGGGAATTATCCGAACCGAAGAGAGACTTCGAGAGGAAGGTTTTACAGATGTAATTGCAGTGGGAGGAGATGGTTCTATAAATGAAGTTGTCAATGGGATTTATAATTCAGGTAAGGATGTGAATCTTGGATTTATCATGTCTGGTTCTGCAAATGATTATCTGACCAATATTGACTGGCCATCTGATCTTGATAAGCAGATTGAACTTATAAACGGGGGAAATACCATGCCTACTCCAATTAGCAAGGTGTATGGAGATGTGGAGAGAGTATCAATGAATGTTGCTGATACCGGCATTGGTGCTTTGATTGCATATTCAGCATCTGTTGAGAGAAGGTTGAAATGGATAAAAGGCGAGTTCAGATACACATTACTATCGATCAGGGGAATATTCAAATGGAAAAATTTACCCATCACTGTAATAACTGATGATAGAAGTATTGAGGGTGATTTATCATTCTTTATGGCTGGTTTCTCTAAATTATCTGGTGGTTTCATAGTACTACCCCATGCAGATAGATTTGGTAAAAAAATGGCATACACAATGGCCACTGATCTTGGTAAATTAAGAATGATAAGACTGATGGGTAATTTGAAAACAGGTGATTTCTCAGAGGATATGAAGGGTGTTTATCTTGGCCATTCATCCAGAATAACTATTAAAGGTGATGAATCACTGTTATTCGAGGTGGATGGAGAACCTTTTTCTTTTGATACAAATAAAATCACGTTGGAATCAATTCCGAATAAGATAAGAGTATTCATCTGATATAATTGGTAATATTATTGATCATATTTCTATTTTTCACATTCTTAAGTTTGAACTGATCTAATTCATAATCCTTTATTTTTTTCGTTTTGGTGGAATGCAATAATTTCTTGATTACATCTTCTAATTCCTCATTCTCTTTTTTCAGTTTACACAATTTATGGAAGGTATCTTTTGAAACCTGGATATTATACTCATTCATGAATATTATATTGTTTATTTGTTAATAAACATATCTCGTCTACTTTGTAGAATTGAGCTTTTTTCTTCACAAAATTTATATGTAATTGAATTTAATCATTATTTTAATTATATTAATATATGTATAGTATTAATATTAATTAATGTATAATATCTTAAATTTATTATTTTATAATTCAAATAGTTGATAATTATTAGTATCTATCCCAAGATTTATTTCATTATTATAAATTAAATAGTCTCAATTAATTATATTATAATAATATGAAAAATATTTAAAAATAAAAATAATATAATTAGTATAGGTTAATTACAATATATTTAGTATTACTAAAGGTTCTTGATAATTCGTTTCAAAAAATAGTTGAGTAAAAAATAAGAATTTGTTAAGAAATATTAGATTATAGTAGATAACTAAATGAACATTCATAGCCTGAATATTTAGTGTACAGTTCTCAATATCTATGCAAGTGGTAATTTTGGTGGTAGAATTGGATGATTGCAGTAACTTTCTGTACTAAACAGGATATTTTCCGTGAAAAAGCATGTATGATTTGTAATATCTTCAATCAGCTACAAGATGGATCCAATTTCAAATCACTATTACCCTGTCAAAAATACCCGAAATACAACTGGGTTCTTCAAACAGCAGGCAATTAATTAGTTTTAATCCTTACCTCATCAATGGATTCAAGTATCTCGGAGATTCTATCCAGCAGCGATTGTTCATCATCAGAGATAATATCATCATTCTCTGCCTGCTCAATTGCTCTGTTATAAATACTCTCTCTTGCATTCAATAATTCAAGTTTCTCAGTTTCATCCATAACTCCATCTTCCAAAGCTTTGTTCAATAATTCACCATAAAGATGAATATCCTCAATTATTCTCTCCAGTATATTCTTCTCATCACTGCTTATCTCTTTATCCTCAAGTGCAAAATCAACTATAGGTTCTTGTAAAATACCTGTAGTTTATTTCTAAATATCCAGTTGTGTGATATACGATTATTCATCTGTGAAATCAGATAACTTGAATAATTGTTCTGATCCAATATAATTTGCTGACCATCTGAGATTTCTGTAGAGATTTTTGTATTCTGGACTTATGACTTGCCCTCCCATAGATTCCTCATCTCTTCAGATCTTTCAAGTAATTCCTTTATAGTGCCAATGTCATGTATCATACCATCTTTCAGTATGATAATCTTGTCTGCCCGATTAAGCACATATTTTCTATGACTTGTCACAAGAAAAGTACTCTCAGAATTACTGAATAACTTTTTCCAGAGTTCCTCCTCAGTCTTCACATCAAGTGCACTTGATAGATCATCAAATATCAATATTTCAGGTTCTCTCACAAACATTCTTGCAGCTGCAATTCTGTGCTTTTGACCTCCTGAAACTAATATTCCCTTTGGACCGACCTTTGTATTCTCTTTTTTCTCAAAAGAATCAATCTCTCCCTTGACATTGGCAAAATCAATCGCTTTATTGAAATCAACTCTCTCCTCATTCAATCCCATAAGAATATTATCTTTGATGGATGTAGAGAATAATATGGGTATCTGTGATGTATATGCAATTTTAGGAGAAACAAGAAAATTAGATGGATCCTCGATGGGTTCGTTATTCCAATATATCTCACCAGATTGTTTTGGTAATAATCCAAGTACTGTGCGCAGTAACGTTGTCTTTCCACTACCAATTCTACCCACAATAACATTGAATGTTCCCCTCTCAATCTCAAAATTGATATTTTTAATTCCATTATCTGTACCCTCAAATATATAGGATAGGTTCTCAACTTTCAACTTTTCAAATTTATCAACTAATTTCCTGGCTTTGATTTCGGGATATTCCTCTCTCAAATAAAGAGGTGTGATAGCCATTAACTCTTTCTCATCTGGAAAAGCTGATTTGCCCCGCATAATTCTTAGCATACGCTCATAGGATACTCTGTTCCTCTGGAACCATGCCAAAAACTCACCGAGAAATCTGATAAATCCAGTCAGCCAATTCAACAGGAAGATGAATAATGTGAAATCACCAAATGTAAAACTTCCAGCCTGCATTTTACTGCCAACAAGTAATAATATTACCCCTGTTGATATAGAGACTACTATTCTACCTGTGGATCTAAGTATCGCTGATAATGCAGAATCCTTGACTGCACTTATTCTTCTCTCGTTATTCAAGTTCTCAAAATGATTAAGCACATTTTTCTCAGCTGATGCGACTTTAATTGCCTGTATTGCACCAAAATTCTCACCAACTGCACCTGTGACTCTTCCAGATGCCCTTCTTGCTGCACGTCTATATTTCGTCAGCTTTTTACTAGACTTATTGATTATAGTAACCACAATAATAAATGGAAAGAAAACAACCAAAGTGACAGCTGCATCTATTTTGTACATCAATACAAAGGCAATTACTGCGAACATGAAGAAGGCGTTGATATCGCCAATAAGAGAAGTGAACCATACAGCCTCTTCTGTATCTCCTCTAAATCTGGAGATTGCCTCACCAGGTGATTTCTCAAGTGCATCTGCACCAGGCTGTTTGAATACTCCTTTGATCATATTCTTTCTCAATAAGATCTTGTTCATCAGATTGAATCTCCAGACAAATAATGAGAAGGTGATTTCAGTGATCAGCTGTACCAGGTACATCACAGGAATTAGCCAGACCAGGGTCCATATATTGAATTCTAGTGAAGGTACACCTGTTAATTGATCAAAAATCTCTCTAGTAATCAGAGCAAGTCCTAGTGGAGTAAGAAAGAAAAATAGGCTGGATAGGGTAATGAGTACAAACAGTAGTGGCTGGTGTTTAATCATTATAATAGAACTTCTAGCCACAAATCCGGGACTAGTCATTTTTTTGGTCTCTATTTCATCATTCATGTTAACAACTCTTCTATTCCCACATTTCTCAGATATGAGTATTTAGAATTATCATCTGCAATCAATTCATCTCTATCTCCATATTCAATTATCTCGCCATTCTCGAGTATCAGTATGCTATCCACAGATTCAAGTGTCTCTAATCTGTGAGCAATTATTATTGAGGTACGGTTCTTCAATAATTTCTTAACTGCATTATCTATCAACAACTCTGTCGCAGGATCCAATCTTGATGAAGCCTCATCCAGTATAACAATGGATGGATCTGAGATGAATGCTCTGGCAAAAGCTAGTAGTTGTTCCTCTCCTGCTGATAATCCAGCCTGTTTCAGTTCAGTATCAATCCCATTTGGCTGTTTCCTCAACCAATCTGATAGTCCAACCATATTAATCGTCTCAAGTACTCTCTCATCACTAATGCTCTCATCAAAAAAGGTGATATTTTCTTTAATAGTAGCTGCGAATAGCTGTACCTGTTGAGTTACTATAACAATCATTTTTCTCAATTCATGAAGATCAAATTCCCGACTATTAATCCCGTTAATCATTATCTGACCATCGGTATAGTCATATAATCTGTAGATCAATCTTGAGAGCGTAGTCTTTCCAGAGCCTGTTTTACCAATTAATCCCATAGATTTTCCTGCTTTAAGATGGAAACTGATATTTCTCAACACATAATCATCATTGTTGTATGCAAAATTCAAATTATCAAATTTCAGATCAAAAAGTCCCTTGCTTGCTTTTTCAGTACCTTTATTCTCAAGCTTTGTAGTTATTGCTTTAAGTTCATCAATTCTATCAATAGATGCATCTGCCTGTTGTAGGTTCTGTATCTGTCTTAGTATGTCAAAAATAGGTTGTAATATCAGCTGAAAATAGAAAGTGAATAGATAGAGTGTGCCCGGTGTGATAGTTTGATTATACACTAGTGGTATTCCCAGTACGTACACCATTGTGGATCCAATCGCCATGATTGAGAAGGATAATACAGTTGACATCCTGGATTTGAATACAGCTGTATTGTATTGATTATACTCTTTTTTGGAAATATTATGAAAATTACGATACACATTCTCAATCCCATCATTTGGACGTATTTCCTCAGTTCCAGCTAGTTGCTCCTCTATGAAGCCCATCAACTCGCTGGTCTCTTCTCTTGCCTGTGTCCATTGTTTTACTGAAACAGATCGAATTTTATACATGGAAATCAATGCAATGATAGTTAGAATTGTGAATGCAATCCCAACTATCAAATTCTCTATGAATAGGGCTATCAGTACACCTGTAAGTAATAGCATGTTTGAGAATATCATCAGTGCAAAGACAGAGAAGAAATTCGAGAGTGCATTGACATCGCCATCTAGTCGTTCTATCATCTGACCCGGTTTATATCTGTTATGAAATGTCATATCTAGTGAGAAACAGTGTCTTGTAAGATCTAAACGAAGATCATTGGTTACTTTCCATGCAAGATCTACTGATAGATATACATTGATGATATAGATAACTTCCTGAATAAGTGCAATGATAATAAATATTATTGCAGCTCTTGTCAACACATCAACATCTGCAACATTTGTAACTGCATCAAGATAATTTCTAATTATCCTTGGATTGTATATTTGCAGACCCACATTCAATATAATCAGTGTACACACCATAGCAGTCTGGGATTTATATGGTCCCATATATTCCTTTAATATTGCTGTATGCTTTGCAAATGGCAATTTCACAGTAACTATATAGGGGGTTGTTCTATTTTAATATTGGTGTTGTGTTCAATGAATAAAAATGTAAATAATGTTGACTGTGTAAAATATATTTGATTAAATGCAATTTCGCTATTTCAAAAAAATGCATTCTTAAATCGTTTCTCACTATTTCAGAGAATACTATACAATAGGTTTAAAAGAATAACAATTTCTCGGTTTAATGTGAAACGATATTTTCACGCAGGAATCTAAATGAGAAAACTTTCATTATTCATAATTTTCTTAATATTTTTTTCCAGTGTAATCTTTACAATAGGTGATCTCACTGGTACAAATATAGTAATTACAGAAGTGATGTATGACGCACCAAATTCTGATACAACTGAAGAATGGATTGAGCTATTCAATCCATCCACAAATGCAATTAACATAAATGGATGGTCCTTATCTGATAATATTGGTACAAATATATTGCCTGATGTGGTAATTCCGTCTGGTGGATATTTTGTATTTGCCAAGGATACAGTTGCATTTCAAGCACTGTATGGATTTGCACCCGATAGTAGCACTATGACACTTGCGCTTGGTAATACAGGTGATAATGTTATACTTAAAGATAGTACTGGTACACAGGTTGACTTTGTTGCCTGGGAGAATTATGTAGTAGATTGGACCGTATCTGCAATTGATAAATCAATTCAGAGAATATCTGATACCGCAAGTATGCCCATTGATACTGATACAGGTCTGGACTGGGAGAATTCAGGTACTATTGGCACTCCTGGAAGTGGATATGGTCTGGGTGATATCACATCACCAGTGGTATCAATTGACAATCCAGTAGATGCTAGTTCTGTTGCAGGTACTGTTACAGTGAGTTGTTCTGCAACTGATAATGTTGCCATCTCATCATATACATTGAAAATAGATGGTTCTGTTGTTGCCAATTCAAACACATACCAATGGGATACAACTCTTGAGACAGATGCTTCTCATACAATTAGCTGTGAGGTTACTGATACCTCCAATAATATTGGGATTGATAATGTATCAGTGTTGGTTGATAATTCCCCGGTTACAGATCTATTTGAGGTATATTTCACAGATCCACTCGCAGGTTTACCAAATATGGATTCTGCAGCACAGGCAGGGAATATATCAATTGGATTGACATCTCTTATAGATTCAGCATCCACTAGTATAAATGCAGCAATATATCATCTTACATGGCAACCAGTGATTGATTCTTTGCTGGCAGCACATTCTCGTGGAGTTACAGTACAGATTGCAGCAGATGCGAATAATATTGATGAGTTTCAGCAATTAATTGATGCCGGTATCACAGTCAATTGGGTAAATACCTCATACATCATGCATAATAAATTCTTCATTGTTGATGCATTGTATGTGTGGACTGGTTCTTACAATCCAACTGAGACTGGAACAATGTTCAACGCCAATGATGGTATTAAAGTCAGATCAGCATCTCTGGCAGCAGGATACAAGGCTGAATTTGATCAGTTATTTGCAAATATCTCCGGTAAGAGTAAATTGGATAATAATGAGGAAATCTACACAGTAGGTGCATATACAGTAGAAGCCTATTTTGCACCAAAAGATACCGGTCTTAGTAGAATGTTGGAGTTGATTAATTCTGCAACTGTCAGTATTTATATTTCTATTTTCTATCTCACAGAGAATACAATATATGATGCTATTGTGGCTGCAAATCAGAGAGGAGTTGCAGTGACCGGAGTATTTGATCAAAGAGGTTGGAGAAATTACTATTCCGAGGCAGATGATCTTATCGCTCTTGGTATGGGAATTGTGGATGCAAATCCTGGAGTGTATCATCATAAATTCATTGTTATTGATGGTGCAATAGTTATGACTGGATCAACTAATTTCTCAGCTGCTGGATTTGGAGATAATGATGAGAACAGTCTTGTCATCCATTCTTCCGAGATCGCAGCAAAATATATTGCAAGAACTCTTGAGTACTACAATGATGCAGATAATTATGATAATACCGCTAGTATGGAGCCAAGAATAGTCACAAAGCATTATTCTGGTTATTTTGGACAGAATTTCATCTCCTGGAGACCACATATGAATGGTAATCTACCAAGTGAGCTTGTTAAACAGTACAATGTCTGGAGATGGGATAATATATCAAATAACTTCAAGTTGATACAGGAGGTAAATTGGGCAGTCAGTTACTACTCAGATGCAGATGTGGTGATTGATACAACATATTATTACTGTGTCAGTGCTGAATTATGGGATGGTACACAGACTGGATGTTCTACTGAATTTGCAGAGGTACAGTATGCAGATGGTTCTTATTACCAACCTGCATTGTATCCCGCAACAGGACATCTTACATCATTTGGTACTGATACAACAGCTCCAGTAGTTACTATCAACAATCCTGTAAATCTGGCAACAATCAGTGGATTTGTGGATGTAAGTTTCACAGTTGCAGATGACAGTGTAATAGATACTTGGGAGATACTAATTGATAATATACTGCAGGAGAATGATAATCTCTATCTC
>JAJRQD010000101.1 GCA_024280435.1 archaeon
CCTATGTTCTCAATAGTATTGGCACGAATTTTAACCAACAGGTCAAACTCTCCAGAGATAAGATGTACCTCATATACACCCTTGATCTCAGATATTTCATCTGCAATCACCTGATGGTTGAAGCTCTTCCCATTGATACCAGAAACCTCAACGAGTACAAATGCAGTTGTACTGAGGTTTAACTTGTTGTAATCAAGTGATATTGACCATCGCTTGATAACATTTTTCTCTTTTAATTTATTTATGCGATTATATACAGTTGAGGGGCTCATATTCAGTGTCTTTGCCAATTGTCTAACTGAACGTCTGGAATCTTTCAATAATTCATTTAGTAAATCTATGTCTATCTCATCAGGAAACGTCATTTCTACACCTGTCTGAAAACCAATTTTAAACTATAAAATATTAGGTCTTTATTAAAAACATTTGTACAAATGATAAAAGAATATCGAAAGAATGTACTAAAAAAATATAGTAAATAAATAATTAATCATGCAAAAGTCTAATTTTCTCCTTCGAATTCATATTAAATGTCAATTATAGATATATTATCTAACAAGAGTGTAAAAATAATATTTTTTAGGTACCTAAACATTTGATTAATATTTATCTTGTCTATACAACAAACTAACAATCACTGACTTTCAAAGCACCACTTATTTAAATTAATTATTTTTAACAGGAAGAATTATTGTAGAAGTAAAAATATCATTATTAGATTTATTTTTCACATATTCAGAAATTATATATCCCACGAGATATGATTATTCTGCCATCATTTGCCTGATAAAGTTAGTATAAATAATAATCAAATCAAGGTGTAATATTCATACTTTTTGAGTAAATTAATACCGACATTTAATAATTAATGTTTGATATGTGTAAGTAAGTGGAATCAAGAGTTGAAAAAACTTATTCAATCACAATAAATATTGATCCTAAACCAAAGAAAAGACCACGAGTCTACAGATGGAGTACTATAAATCCAAGCCAAGAAGATGAGGAGGAGCTTGCAGCAAATGTGATAAACCATAGTAATTGTCCAGAACAACCACTTACCGGACAAATACGGGTAATGCTGAAATTTTATCAACGTGCACCTAAAAATACACCAAAATGGAAGATACCATTGATGGATAGAGGAGATATCCGACCGAATATTAATCCAGATGTTGATAATTACGTTAAACTTGTTCTTGATGCACTCAATGGCATTATTTGGGAAGATGATCGCTACATTGTTGAGATACACGCATCTAAATATTACTCGATTAATCCCAGAATAGAGATATTCGTTGATCAGATACCTGAAATCAAGCACAGAAAAGATTTGGAAAAATTAAAAGATTTGGAAGATTTGGAAAAATTCTTTGAATAACATTGAACCACACTTTATAACTTAATATGCCTTATACAAATATTAGAAAAAAAATATCAATAATTTGTCCTATTTATAGCAACTATTTCATATTTTAATTGAATAAAAAAAATTAGGATTTTATATATAGATGTAATTATAAGAATATATGGCAAGAAAAAGAAAGACCACAGTCACTTATACTTCCACAAGAGCAAAAGGTGAGAAAAGTACGCCTATTAAGGGTAATAGACATTTTCTCAGAATTGATCTGGTCAGCATTAAAGTAGAGGACTCTGCGGATATTGCATCAAGGTCATCTGAGATCTATTTCAAATGCAATAGAAAGAGAGTACCAAACAAAGGATACGCAAAAATTGAGATCAACCAGGTATTTAAGCCCACAGATGGTCTGACATTGTATTCAGAATTTATAGACAAAAAACCAGGTGGAACTAAAACTATCAAATTCCAGGTATTTGATCGAGATCTATCACTGGATGATGAATTGATTGATGAGAAAATATCTATTGTTATGGGCCAATCCAAGGAGTATCTTGCATTCTCAGAGGGTGGGGTAAAAGTAAAAATCGCTGTCTCTGCAAAGAAGACTAGATACTGAGGTAGATACTATGTATAAAGATACAGCAGGTCTTTTCAATATTTTCCTTATTGTTTTTGGATTTCGAGCTATTTTCCTATTTGTATCAGTAGGCAACCCTGCATTTTTTGCAGCACTGATACTCTATCTCTTCGCTATATGGTCAATTATAAAAGATGGGAGGCATTTTAAGTTCATATACACAGCCATGCTGGTTGATTTCATCACGCTATTTGCTACCGGGTTGATCTCAAATACTGTCCAGGTAATTTTACTTCTTGTACCGATATTTTTAATATTTATATTATCACTCTTTATGCAACGATTTATCAATACTGAGTATATGTTGTTCAAACGTACTGTTAAATCATTCAATGATGATGATCTGAGAAAAGCACGTATTGCACTAAGAACTATGGATCCAGAAGATATTGCCAAAGTGGCAGAATATACTGATTGGAAAACAATCTCATGAGTGGGATGAAGGTACTCTAGAAGGTGCGGATTTAGCTATAAGAGTTGTAGCCATTGCATTGATAGTTTTAGAGTTATTTATTAAATACTTTACTGCTTACTTGCCAGTTTCAAAGAAAATGGGTGCCTTAGGAGCCGTTGCTATTGATAAAGCTTCATTGATGACACCTCTTGCATGGTTAATCTTAGCAGCACATTATGCAGCGACTCTATATAATGCATATCAAACAGTTGATTCAGCGATCACTGATTGGAACGATTAGGCATTTTTTGCAATAAACTAACATTTTTGACAAATCAAATCTTTCAGTCAGTCTTATAATGAATAATACAGTTGATAAATTATCACTGTTATGTCTCATCAATGGAACCTTTATTTATCATGTAGGCCCCTATTAATTATACGCCTATATTGACTCATGTCAATTGATGTCTCAGGAGACCATTTAATGATAGATGAAAGTAATTCACAAACAGAGCACGCAGGAAGGGTACTTGAAAAGAGTAGAATAGCTTTGCATATGCCATTATTTGGTGGTTCAGTAAGTAATGAACTGATTTTTATAACAGGTTTCTTTGGTCTTTTTCACGCACAGGTACTACATAAAATTGGTGTGATCTCGGAGATTGGAATTTGGATAATCATATTACTTGTCGTAGTAATCACTCTGTACAAGGGAGGCACTGTATTGTACCTAGCGAAACGTACATCCACTGAGAATTCTAACCTCGAGAAAAATAAAAAACTCACTCCCGAGAAGCAGTGGGCTAATTTTTCGTTACCAGCCATCCTTATTTATGTCATGGCCCTGATTATTCCTTTAACTGCGAACATACTATTCGATTTGGGTGCAACAACTGTGAATGGAGTCATAAACTCATATTTCCTCAGTCTAGGACTGATTCTGCTTTCCATAATCATTTATCTTCGCAAAGTAAATCATAGATTGAAGTAGTAGTCGAAGGCTGAGAACTGCAATTACTACTCCCTTTAAGGGTTACATCAAACATATCCAAAAATTCAGCTATGAGGACCATATTAGTAACATCATACTAAATAGATTATTACATTCAAAATATCGGCATCAAAAATTCTTAAACATCTATAATTTAGATCTCATATGCAAGAATATAACTTGTTATTCTTGCAGATACCTGCCGAGCCAACTCCAAATTAGAGTTTTTTATTTTCCTCCATTTTTTCTTCTCTATGTTTCTTGCAAACCAATATTTTATGCTACCTTTTCTCCTTGTATTCAATCCACTTGCAACATCTTTTAACTCAGAGATTATTTCTCTCACAATAATCTTTTAACTTTCTTTGTTGTCTATCAAGATCACCTTTTTTCTTCTGATCATGTGAGGAAA
>JAJRQD010000102.1 GCA_024280435.1 archaeon
CGTCAATTGAAAATGATGCTTATAATGGATTTTACTAAGGAGGTGGTTAGTTAAACAGCAAAATCATTAATTAGTTTTACAGATACATCAGTGATCTATTGACGGCACTTTCAGACCCTCATACATCACAATTTAAAATTTTGTATGTACAAATACCCTCATGATTAAATATACACTGATGTGACTGGCTTAAATATTGATATTATGTTGATCTGCATAATCAAGAAGATTATTAATTCGTCTAATAACTAGATTCTTGTTTTTAGAAACAATTCCAGTTGATGTAATTGATTTTAATCGTTTTTGTGGTTCAATTGTCTTATACAGAGCTCTTGCCAATGCCCTTGGTTTGCCAATCAATTCAACTGCATGGAAATCCGCACTTTTCTCATGGTTCTCATGCATTATATATTTAATCAATTTTAACGTGGGATCAAAAAATATTATACTTGAGATAGTATAGATCAAATGTGAGTATCTTGTATCATTCTCATAAGTATGCGAATATTCATGTGCCACAACCATTTCTAATTCATCTGCATCAAGTAGATCAATCATTTCAGATGATAGAATTATCCAATTCTCTGCATATATTTTTAATTTATCCCGTCTTAGTAGTGTAAAGGTGAATGCTTCCTGCACATGATTATCATATACAAGTAAATTATAGTCATTTGGTAACCAATTATATTTAATTTCACTGCTTAACCTGGGATTAGATTTTTTCTCTAATTTAGTTAGTAAGAATTGTAGACTTATCTGAGATAGTAAAAACGATATCAGGAAAATAACAAAGGTAAAGATAATTGACAGAAATAGAATTGATGGAATATCTATTGGATTGCTGACAGAAAAGAAATCATGTTCATTGAATCTGGATAAATGAAGATGGAATTTGTAGAATGAATGTATATGAAATAATGAATAAATTATGATGTAAATCTCTGATATCATCAGTCCATAAGATACAAGCATCAAAGTGATGAATCTGGAATAATTCAATCTGCTTTTGAAAATTAACAAACCAATTTTACCTATGCCAAAAATAAGCAGTGAAAGGATGATCGGTAAAATTAAATCATAAATATGTGCCATATATTTATCAACTTCATTTATTTTCCAAATCTAGTCTATTTTTTATTGATTTGAGCTCTTCTTCGCTAATTTCTTTGTCCAAAAGATCAGCAAGATGCTTTACACCACCAAATCCAAATTTAGAAATTAGATTCTGTAGTTGATTTTTGATCTCTCTCTTGAAACCCTGTTCTGAAAGATAGTATAAATTAATTTTCCTAGCATTTATTTTTGCTTTTTGTGTGATAACAATATTTTGAGATAGCAATCTTGATAGTACTGTTGATATAGTTGTGTAGGCATATTCTTTTTTAGACTTTTTATTCACACTTCTAGTTATATCTTTGATGCTCAAGCCTAGATCTGTTTGTAATTCGCTAATAACCAGATCTCTAAGATCTCCTGATTTCACAATATTATATACACTATGTAGTTTTATTAATATAATTATATTGTATTGGTTTATAGAATATTTTTTTATTACTTTTTATATAATTGTACTATAAGTTTAGTGATTAAGATGTTTTCATGTTTATAAAATAATTCTTGTCTGCTAATTTTACGTAAGGTAGTTTATTTTCTAAATCGTGTAATTAATCCAATTGCAAATATTGAAGTCAAGGCGATGGCAACTTCAAAGCCAGGTAGAAATCCTGTATTTCCATCACCTATGATCAATATTGCATTCATTCCTGCTGCCTCGTGTCCTTCTACTGTGCATCTGGTATAGAACTCAGTATCTGCATTGGGAGTTAAAATATTCATAGAGACTTTACCATCTTCATTAAGGCCCGAGCTTGAATTTGTTGCATGCAATACAATTGGCTCAATTCCATCCTCACCTTCTACCTCATCAATAGTGAAATCATGTTCTAGAACTGGAGAGAGGTTTTGAAAAGTTAATTTATAACAGGTGTTTTTCTCAAGGTTATACTCATCAGCATCATAATCAAGTGATTTTGCATCTTTAGATGTAATTGTAATTTCGAGTGTTGTCTCATTGCATTGGTCGGGTGCTCTCATTGTTCCTTTTTCAGATATCAATTCAATTTCATGATGATCATCATCTTCTGTTTCATTTGCCATAACTTGATTTGTTAATGCCAGTGTAAAAAGAATTGTAATCGAGATTGCTAATAATTTATACTTCATATCAATTCACAGAGAGTTCTATCTCTCTGTATGATATATCAAATATAGATATATAAATATTCTCTCTCTACTACATTATGTAGTAATAAAAAATAAAGAAACTATCATAAACTGACTATAAATCATCTTGCATAAGTATTTAATTTATAGATGGTATCAATATTGAAATGAATAATCTTACTAGCTTGGCCTTGTTTATTGCCATATAATTGATCAAAATTTATAAAATAATCTTTTACCAAAAGAAATTAAATATAATTTACATTAAGTAGAATGCTATTATATCACCATATATTTTATGAACAACAAGCAAAATCAATATAAATGCTTTTAATTTATTGGTTTTTATAGACAGGGGTATAATTCGTTATGTCGAGTATAAACAACAGTCCAATAGATGAAATCAGTCTTAAAAAATTGACTGATTTAAAGAACGACAAGGCAATTTCAATCGTAGAAAAATATATCTCACTGTGTAAACCTGCAAAGATCACAGTGATAACCGATTCAGAAGAAGATATCAATTATGTAAAGAATAGATCATTGGAGATTGGAGAGGAGATTGCTCTGAAAAATGGCCATACCGTTCATTATGATGGTTATCATGATCAGGCAAGAGATAAAAAAAATACACGCGTGCTATTACCCGAGGGTAAATTTCTTGAGAACCATATTAATACTGTTGATAGAGATGCAGGACTTGATGAGATGCATCAGATCCTAGAGGGTATCATGCAGGGCAAAGAGATGTTTATCAGATTTTTCTGTCTCGGCCCAACCAAATCAAAATTCTCAATATCTGCACTTCAGATAACTGATAGTGCCTATGTTGCCCATTCAGAGGATATTCTTTACAGACAGGGTTATGAACAATTCAAAAATCTTAATGGTTCTGATGATTTCTTCTATTTGGTTCATTCTGCTGGTAAACTGGATGAAAATAAAAATTCTGTTGATATTGATAATAGACGTATATATATTGATTTAGAGGAGAATAGAGTTTATTCAGTAAATAATCAGTATGCCGGCAATTCACTTGGCTTGAAAAAACTATGCCTCCGCCTTGCAATAAACAAAGCAAACAAAGAGGGATGGTTAACCGAGCATATGTTCATATCCGGCGTCCCCTCACTTGATGAGAAAAGAAAAACATACTTTCTCGGTGCATATCCAAGCGCCTGTGGAAAAACATCTACTGCCATGATACCTGGCCACACAATAGTTGGTGATGATATTACCTATATCAAATTAGATGACAATAATAAGCCACATGCTGTAAATATTGAGAATGGCATATTCGGTATTATCAAAGATGTAAATCCAGAGGATGATCCATTGATATATAAAGTATTAACTACGCCAAGAGAGATGATCTATTCGAATGTACTCATAAATGATGGTAAGGCATACTGGCAGGGAATGAATGCCGAAGTACCTGATCATGGAAGAAATCATTCTGGAGAATGGAAAAAAGGTAATGTTGATAGCAATGGCAAAGAAATTCCAATCTCACATGGAAATGCCAGATATACAATAAGACTGCGTGATCTTGAGAATGTGGATCCCGAGGTGCAGAATCCAGATGGCGTTGAGTTCAGGGCAATTCTATATGGTGGACGTGACAGTGATACCGCTGTACCTGTTGCAGAATCATTGTACTGGGCACATGGAGTAATGAACGGGGCATCAATTGAGAGTGAGACAACTGCTGCTACACTGGGAAAAGAAGGTGTGAGAAAGAACCAGCCCATGGCAAATCTGGATTTTGTAGTTGTGCCTCTTGCAAGCTATCTTTATAGTCATCTTAAGCTTGGAGAGAAGATCGGCGAGGAGCAGATAAAAATATTCACCACCAATTACTTCCTAAGAGATGAGAATAACAGCTTCTTTGATGACAAGGTTGATAAGAAGGTATGGCTCAAATGGGCCGAGGGAAGAGTACATAATGAATTTGATGCAATTGAGACTCCAATTGGATTTATCCCAAGATATGAGGATCTGAAGGATATTTTCAAAAAAGTTTTTGATAAGGAATATAAATTTGATCGTTATGAGAAAGAATTCGCGGTGAGGATTGATAAATTCATTGATAAATTGAACCGTGTTGAGCAATTTTTCAAAGGCTCACCAAATCTACCAGAGGGCTTTACCAGGGAATTGCAACTTCAAAGAGATAGATTGTTAAATACAAAAGATAAATACGGTAAATCAATTATTAAACCCTCTGAATTCATATAATTACAGTTGATTCATTATTTCAGAATATAAATAATTACATCAAATTATCTTAACATAAATTTTGAAGAAAATAAGTGAAATTATATACACATAAGATCTAATAATATATTGATGCCACAGAAGATTTCATCTATCTGTATATCTGCAAAATATGAGGATGAGATCATCTATGTCAGCGATCTAATCAAAGAGAGTTCTCCAAATACTAAAATTGTTAATTTTGATGATGTGATGATTGATCTTAAATTACTTGAGAAATGTGATTTCATATTCATATGTGGTGGTGATGGCTCTGTTGCCTATCTTGTTGGAAAGTTCTTCGAGAAATATGGAGAGAAAAATCTTAAGAAATTAAAACCACTAGTACCTGTAATTCGGCCTAAATCAGTTGGTTACCTTAAACAACTTGATTTTGACAGGAAAAAATTTATGCGTGGTTTCAAAAAACTGGTGAATAAAAAGTATAATACACTTCAAAGAACAGTACTTACAACAACTCTTTATGGAAAAGATTATCTTGCAGTAAATGAAATATTTCTAACTGGCTCACCCCATATGTCTAAATTCGAGGTATTTGTGAATTATAACAAAAAATATGCCAAAAAATATACTAAAATGACTACAACCATGGCTGATGGAGTATTTGTTGTGACTCCAATCGGTAGTACCGGATGGGCACTTAGTTATGGTGGTCAGATAATTCTTGACGAGGATTCACTTGAGCTAACTTTTGCAGGTGGTGTACATTCTTCAGCTAATTTTACACTACCTAGGACTAAAATAAAAATCGAGATGGAATTGAAAAACTCATCAATTATGCCTGAAACAGTGAATGCATATCATGATGCGAGAAGAAGATTGGGAATGATAATTCATGAGAATTCTGATAAGACCCTACAGCTATTATATGGTCCTAGAGTAATTATTGATGGGAAACTAGTGGCATTTGGTATCACATATTTAGAGATCAAAGCAGATAATACCATACCATTTGTCATTCTGGATAGAGAGACAACAATGGATAAAGCTAGGAAATTAACAAAACAACAAAATGTAAAGTGAAAAATTATAATATTTAAGGTGGTGAGATACCATCACATGCTTTCCCTGCATCATCATCTCGTCTCATGCATTTTTTGGTAGCTGTGACCCAACCTTTACAGTAACCTGCTGTGGAATCGTCGCCATCATATAATTCACATTTGGATTTGAAATCTGTATGGGATCCTGAAGAACTAGGCGTAGGTATAGACATTACATATCCCAAATAAAAAAAGAACTTATTATATGTTTATCTCAAAAAAAGGAAAAATGTTAAGCTTGGATGAAAGTATTATTCTTTAAAATCAATGATAGCAATTCTGTAAGCTCAAAGGGATGTATGATGTCTATCGGATATTTAATTCTATCAAGCAGTGTTTCTGCCGTGATAGATAGATTTTTACTAATTATTACTATTTTTTTTAATTTTAAATAATCAATTGCCAGTACTGCATGCTTGATACTGTACACATCTGCTATCTTATTCAAAATTATTATACCAATATGTGAGGTTGTGAAATCAAGGTATACATCAGTCCCTGGTATGTGAATGTCTCTTTCATACAGTGGATCCATTGAACTGATCCAATCTTTGATTATGTATGAGGTTGATATACTCTCAGACAATTCCATGAAATAAATTCATATACATGGTTATTTAAATCCACAACTATACAGGGATATTATACGTGTTATAAATACTCAATTTATCAGTAATCTTTTTTAAAGAAATTCATATTTATCGATAATTCAATAATTGAGTTTAAGTGCAGTATGTCATAATGAAACTTATGAGTTTTTTAAAGAAATTCCTTAAAAAAGATCCATATGATAGATTAAAAGAGGATTTTAGTAATGTAAAAATAAAAAATAAAGCACTTAATCTATATGAGGCATTATCCAAGCATGATAGTGAATCGATTAGAAAAATAGTTGCCGAGGAAAAGATTGATGGTATATTTGTGGGTAATCAAGGCTGGTTTTTACCAAAACATGAGAAAAAACTTGAGTTAGTCTGGGATAAATTGAGAAAGGGAGCAATTGATTTAGAAGCCATTGGCAAAGATTGGGGCCTTAATTCAAAAAGAGTATTTATTGTTCTAGGTGAACATGCAAAGAAATTGAAACTAAAGGAACCTTATTTCATCAGAAAATCACATACACTATTTCTATCCACATATTTCAAACAAATATGGAATGATCTGATCAGTACAGTTGATTTTGAAGAAGAAGAGAAATTCGATAGCATAATTTCACGTGTCAACATAAAAAGTGAATATTTTGATATATTCAAAGAAGAGGTTACTAAATTATTGAAAACAGAAGATTCAATTGTGGCACTTGGAAGAGATGGATTTCTCAGAAGAAAGGATGAGATCAATGAGATGATTGCTGAATATATTAATGAAAAATGGGAGGAAAAAGTTGCAGAACTCTCGTATATTGAAATTGGAGATGAATTTGGATTGTCAATAGAAGATATAACTAGAACCATACTGAAGTTAATAGATGATAAATTACTAAATAACACAACTAATTACCCAGTAGATGAAATACTTAAACCCCGGATGTAATTAATACAAAAAAATACAGATAGATTTCACAAGTGAACCAAATGGAACAATTAATATTATTTTTGAAATATTACAATGAGGTACAATCTGATAATACTAATTTAAAAATATCTCTTTAATATCCTCAGTTGCATCTCGTACCTTGGCAATCATCCTGTTTGTCTCACCTTCTGGTATCTCACCATCAAGATGTATTGGTGATGCGGTTAAGAACAAGGGTAGATAGAATCCTTGCATCTCTTTCACAGTTGCATGTAATAGTGGGCTCCATGGACCTTTCCATGTTCCATCTGCATTCTGTTTTGTACGTATATAGCTACCGAAAAAAGGTCTACCTTTTCTAACAGTCAATACAAGGCTCATAGAGATATCCTTTCTGATGATATGACCAAAAAGAATATTAGGATTCTGTCCTAGCTTGGCTAATTTCTCACGCTGTGATCCATTATCGAAATTAGTGAGTACAAATACTTTGGTACCCATATCTGCATATTTCTCAAGCTGTTTAGTACTGAAGTCATCTGTGGATCCTCTAATAAGGAGTAGATAATTCTCAGTCGCCATTCTAATCTGTGTCTGGTATTCTAGGAAACTAGATGCAATATACATTTTCTCAGTATCAATATTCTTTAATTCGGCTGATTCTTGATCGTTCCCATCATCTGTAAGCAATTGTGCAATTATTGCTCTGATAAAATATTCATTTAACTGTCCTGAAATTCTTACTTTATCGAAGAGCAAAGCAGGTATTTCATCCAATTTGATCTTCTCTGCTTCTTTTTTACCAGCTTCTGTATTGATATTAATAATTTTTTTAGTAATTTTTATATTTTTTAAGGATACAGCGACTTCATTTATCAATACCTCTAATGGCTCGGGTTCTGCTTTTTTATCTATAAATAGCTTGAATTCCATATTTTTGCTCATAGACCTTTTACTCTATCTCCTATTTGAATTTGTTCAAAGATTTGTATTTAAAAATTTAAAATAGACGTTAAAAGGAAATATTTGATAATTGAATAGATATCATTTCTTATTTTTTCTTTCGCATCAGTTTATCAAGAGTTTCCTGAATTCTACCCTCTCGGTTGGTTTTAATTCCAAGTTTTGCTTTTAATGTATCCTTCGCCAATCCCATGGCAAGTTTAGCTGCATCTGCCTTCCATTCAACATCTCCTGTTTTTATTCCTGCCAGCATTAGTTTCAAATCATCATATTCAGGTGCCCAAGGAATTCTTTTCACCTCTGGATTGGCATATGCTCTGAATTTAGGTACTATTGGGAATAATAATATACATGCTGTGAATATAAACAATGAAATAAGTACTGAGAACTCATACCCAAGTATCACAATATCCGATCCAGATAGTATGCTCACATTGGAAAAAAGATTTTGCCTGTTGAATGATGCCTGTACCTGCATAGAGTGATATCCTAGCAGTACGCCAAGTATTATCAGAATAATTCCTCTATCTGAGAATATTTTGCTTATAGTATCCATAAGCCCTAGTCCCTTGGCTTCATCCATTAGTTGCTCTTCTAGTGTCATATCAGTTGATTTCTTGGCTATCTTAACACCTTTGACAGCAGCTCCTTGTACTGCATACAGGGCAATGAACATTGAGAAAATACTGTCCCAGAAAGAAGTCTCACCCGCAGTTGCAGTCATCACTCGGAAAACTAGTAAAATTACCTTAATTGTGGAGAACATATAAAATGCGTTCAGTACAGAGAAAAATACATCATTTTTCTTCTGAAAATTAAATAAGGGTATTACTGCTATTAAGGCAAAGAACATGATTACATATGATGTGAATACAAGTGCAGTTGTGGGTGCTTCTTTTAGTAACAGTAAACCTAGACTGAAATTCAATATGGCAAGTATCCAACCAATTCCAGAAAAAAGTGGACGACCATCATCCTCTTGTTTGCCAAGGAATAATATCGTTCCGAATATATTTGATCCAAATAAATCTCTGAATAATGAGAATGTAGAAAATGTAGTAATACCAATCCATAGAATATAAAATATGGCCACTGCAACAAGTGCATATGTATTATCAATAATGATAAGTTTGAGATACATAGTCAGTGAAGTACCAATTATTATGCTGAAAATAACTGGCAATTGTATTTTAGCATTTGATCTCCCAAGTAGCATTCCAGTGAATACAAAGGCAATTGCAGCTGATAGTTCAACATACAATATCAAATCAATGAAATCTGCGGATATATTATAATTTGGAACTATCTGAGATAGGAAAGTAGCGATTGTTGAGAAAAGTACAATTATCAATAGTACAGAGGTGTATGGTAGAAATCTAGGTGATTTCAATGTTCTAATACCACGTGTAAATATTGATTTTACAAAATCAAACAATGCTGATTCAATATAAGTCATACTCATTCAGTTTAATAATAATTCATAACTCTTGTCCTTAAAAGTTGAAGTAAAGTAAATTTAATTAATTTCATATTCTTAAATTGGATTTTGATGTATATTAATACTATTTCAATATTTATAGTATCTGATACCAATTTTTATACTCAATTCTCTTAATCGTAATAAAAATCAATAAATATTAAAGCGTATATATATATTTTAGCAACACTTCAGTGTTATACAGGTGTAAAGATTGAGCTTAGACGAACTTACTGATTATAAAGAGATCCATCGCCGGCCAACGCCTATAAGATATGATATTCTGAAATTAAGTGATGAGCATAGAAAATTTGATGGTTTAATCCGGAGATACTGGAGTAGCTTACATCCGCTTGTAAGAGATCTTTTCACCTCTTTTGCCAGTGAATTTCAGTATCTACTCACACTTGCTAGTGATGTGGAGAAGGCAAAAGATGAGGAGATAAATCAACTCCGGACTCAAATGGTTGAGAAATTGAATGAGATGAACTCTGAGTTGGCTACATTTCAATCTGAATATGAAACTTCAATTAATCTGAAAGATGATACTATCAAACAATTAGAATTTGAGACAATAGAATTGTTGAATCAGATCAACACATTATCAGATGAATTGAAGAGTGCCAGAATAAAAATACAAGAGAAAGATGAACTAATAGTTTCTCAAAAAGAACAGATACATACAATTCATCAAGAGATGCAAGAGAAGAGTATAAAGAATGAAGAGATAACAAATACTATTGCAACAGTGGAAATGTTCACCTCTCAGTTGGATCTACTTGAAAAAGAGATGGTAATTCTAGAATCTGAAAAAGCAAATGCATCAGAAGAAATTAGTACGCTGAAAGATACTATTCAGAGAATGGAGGCCTCATACCGGGAAAATTTAGAAGAGAAGAACCAAAAATTACAATCTATGAAGAACTCTCTTGAGAAAATATACCGAGAGGCAGAGAAAAACAAGGCTGAGACAAAAGCTGCTAAGAAAAGAAATATCGCAAATGAGGAGAGAATTATATCGTTGGAGATGGAACTTAAAAAATTAAGCAAAGAATTTAATGAGAATAAACAGTATCTTGATAATCAAGTGAGGATAAACAAGGCATATCATGCATTGACCCTGAAAGTAATTGAGAGATCAAAAGATAAAGCAATAAAAGATGCTGAGACAAAGGTCAAAACAGTAGCTAGTAATATACCTGCAAAAGAGCCTGAGGTTAGAAGTGTACAAAAGAAAGTACCAGATCTCCTCTCTCAAATTGGTGCCAGACAACCTAAACATTTGGTTAAAAATGAGAATATTGAAATTGCTAAACCCGTAATGTCCAAATTACCTGAAACAATTGAAGAGGTATCTAAGAAAAATATTGTGGATGAATCAGTTCCCGAGAAGAACGAAGTAAATCTGGAAATAAATGAGAACATACAGGAAAAGATAGTGGCATCCAAAATACAGGATAACAAAAATATAATGAAAAATAAAATGGAGACACTTTTATCGAAAGAAAATCCTATCAAGAATGATCTTAAGCAATTACTTAAACAGAATGTATCCAATTTACAGAGTTCAAATGAGAACAAAGATGAGATACTTGAACAGATGAAAAATATAATACAGAAAGAAGAAAATGATTTCAAGAAAGTACTTGCAGATTTTCCCTCAGTTCCCAAAAAAATCAAGCAAAAAGAGAGAAGAGATTTAACACCTGCTTGAAAAATAATTTAATGGAATCAATCTAGAATCTGTTGAATAAAAATAAAAGGTTTTTAATACTTAATTGATTTTTTTATTAATAGTGAAATTGATCAGAGGTTTATGGCAAAGATACACAAATTGGTTAAAATACTGGAAATTTGAGATTATAGTACTTATACTACTATTTAGAGTTCCTGCATTACCTAGAATGGCAAAATTCTTTGTTTTCTTCCTACTGTCATATATTTTCTCTCCAATTGATCTAATTCCAGATTTTATACCAATGATCGGTCATATTGATGATTTTATGCTGATACCAATTACCTTCTATCTGATCAGAAAGATTACCCCTCATCATTTAATTGATGGAGTGAGACAGAATGCTATCGATAATCCAGATCAACCATTATTTGAGGGAAAAGGACCAAAAATAGCAGCTATATCAATACTGATAATATGGATTGGATTGACATACTATATGTTTGAGTTATTTCATGGTGTTGACTTTTTGAAGCAATTATAGAAATTTCAATAGAATGAGTTTAATTACAATTGCATTAAAATTATTTATGGCAGATACAGATATACAATCAAAATACAATAATGATCCAAAAATATCAATGATAAATATTGATAAATATGAGGATAAAATAAATGCACTGACTAGCATTAATAAGACTGCAATTATTAAAATAAACAATAATGATGTACCTCTGAAGGGAATGAATATAATTATCAAGGATACATTTCTCACATCTGGTCTATTATCAACATCCGGTTCTGAAAAATACAAGAAATATATTCCCGAAATAGATGCTGAGGTTGTTTCAAATATTAAAAAATCAGGTGGAATAATACTGGCCAAGTCTAATACTCCTGAATTTGCAATGGATTACCAAACATTCAATAAATTATGGGGGGTAACTAATAATCCATATGATACAGAATACACATGTGGTGGATCAAGTGGTGGTTCAGCTGCTGCATTGAGGATGGGGTATGCAAATCTAGCCATTGGTAGTGATCTTGGTGGCTCTCTGCGACAACCTGCCTCATTCTGTGGTGTATACTCATTAAGACCCACATTTGGTTCTCTATCCGATCATGGACAGCTACCTGCAATAAAAGAATCAACAAATTATATGGCAACTGCAGGTCCTTTATCAACAGATCTGATGGGATTGAAATTACTCTTTTATGCAATGAAAAATGAAGCAGAAAAAGAATTGAAGATAAATAAAATCAATATATCTGATTTGAAGCTACTATTCACCCCATATTTGGAAGAGATACCTATTGATAGTAGAATTGTGGAGCTCATGATCAATGTATCCGAACAAATTATGAAAAATGGTGTCTGTGTTGATTATCTATACTCATATGATATAAAGAATGCAGAAAATGTGTATCTGGGATTATTTAAAGTACTAATGGGTAATCAAGAAATTGATAAGGAACATTTTCTTGAACTACAACATAAAATACAAGATGAACAGGCAGAATTAATTGCGAAATATGACGCTTGGATCCTACCTGTCTGTTCAGTAATTCCATTCAAACACAATCCAGAACATAATAACTTTGTGATCAATGATAATGGTCACATCTCACTTGAGGGTGAGGGAAAATCTCTGAATTACTGGGTTGCAAATGGCATGTATTGCAGGCCAACATCAGTTTCAGGTTTTCCAACAATAACTATACCAATTGGTATGATTGATGGTTTTCCAGTTGGAATGCAGATAATTGGTAAACCAGATGAAGAAAACCATCTTTTTGAAGTAGTCAGTAAAATTGATAATTTACTGGGAAATAGAATCACACAGCCAAAAATAGTAAAATTAACCTGAAATATACTGACTATGTTGTTCTCTTATTCAATTAATAATGATCTCAATTCTTCTATTCTATTTTTATGAAAAATGTAATTCGGATAAAAAAACAACATTTGGAATGTACTTAAAAAGTATATTGCACAAATTCCGAACTGTGTAATTTTTTGCAGTGATTCAGTATATTTTATTTTTTTCAATGAATAAATATATTGAAATAAATATAAAATCTCACATCAATAAATATTTATAGCGCCAACATTTATAAATTAATAGATTCTTCACTTTAATAACTGTTTAGCTGTTATAGTAGTATTTATATCTAACTTGTAATGTATAGAAATATATCTCTCAGATAGTCTAGTTGTATTGTTCTTTATATAGAAAGTACACAAAAAATAGATTTTTAAAATAAACACTAGTTATATTTATATACTTTACAAATATTTATATACTAGAATATATATATGAGGTGTGCAGTAAATTTTTTTCATTTACTTCATTTTACTCGCGGGTTGATCTAAAATTGAAGTCAATTAGAGCACTCCATGTAAGAAGAGAAATGAAACAATTTACACACGAAATTTCAGGGGTATATTTAAAATTTCAAGACCAAGTAAAAAGAAGAAAGATACTGGCCCGGAGATCATCCGGTGCCCAGATTGTGGTGGCACATCAATTGTCAAGGATATGAACCGAGGCGAGCTGATTTGCCGAGGTTGCGGTACTATTATTGAGGACTCTCTAATTGATGATGGTCCAGAATGGAGAGCTTTCAACACTCAGGAGCGTTCCAAAAGATCAAGAGTTGGCAGTCCAACTAGCTTTACAGTCCACGATAAAGGTTTATCTACACAGATAGGATGGGAGGATCGAGATAGTTATGGTAAGAAATTATCACCAAATCAGAGATCACAGATTTATAGATTAAGAAAATGGCATGTAAGATCAAGAGTACATTCCTCAGTTGATAGAAATCTAGCACAGGCAATGTCTGAACTTGATAGATTGTCTTCACAGTTGGGATTACCAAAATCTGTGAAAGAAACTGCATCTGTAATTTATCGTTCTGCAATTCACAAGAGATTAATTAGAGGTAGATCAATCGAGGCAATGATTGCAGCAGCAGCATATGCAGCAGCAAGACAGAGACGTGTACCAAGGACACTTGATGAGATTTCTAGAAACTCCAGAGTTAATAAGAAAGAGCTTGGTAGATGTTACAGACTTATGATCCAGGAACTCAATCTAAAAATACCACTGGCAAATCCAACTGATTATATCGTTCGTTTCTCAGCAGATCTCAAACTCACCGGTACAACTGCAAGAAGAGCAATAGATCTGGTAAATGAGGCCAAACAGAAAGGGCTTACAGCAGGAAAAGATCCAACCGGACTTGCAGCAGCTGCAATCTATATTTCTGGCATTGTTGAAGGAGAGAGAAGGACACAGAGAGAAATTGCAGACACTGCAACAGTAACTGAGGTCACTGTAAGGAATCGTTACAAAGAGCTTGTCAGAAAACTAGAGATCGCAGTAGCACTATAATTTTGTAAAACACTAAAAAATTAACAAAAACATATTCTTTGATAAAATGATATATTCAATAAGGCTTTATTCTTATTTCAATTAATATAATATTTAACAGGTGAGTTGGGATTATTCATTTTTCTTGGCTAATCCCTAAATCATGAACACCTCCTTTCTAAGCTCAATATTTTTAATATTTGCTTCAAAAAAATTCATTAGATTATTGAATCCCAGTCTTGCAGAGACTGGGATTGTATTTTGATAC
>JAJRQD010000103.1 GCA_024280435.1 archaeon
CCATATCTCTATACATACATTGCAACTGCGGGTATAGCAGGTCTAATAGGAGTCGTACTTACTGAAGGTTTAATTGGTCCGATTGCTTATCTCGCTTTTAAAAATTGGAATACAAATGGAGGTCTACGTACTGTTGTTGCATAAAAAAAATTTTATTTATTATCCGACAATATTTTGAGATATCGATACGTTGGTATTCTAAAAGAAATCAGTTAAACAAAATCATTATTGTAAATGCTATCGTAATTATCTTTTTTATATCTTTAATTGCCAAAATTATTGTAATTAGTGTTATTGCACTTAATTTAATTACACATCCTATGTCAATATCACAACGATTAGAGTCAGATTTGTCAAACGAAGAGATGGTATTGCATTTAGAAAAAACTTTAGGTATAGTTGTTCTCTATATTTCAATTGTAGTTGCACTTATCTATTACTCCTAAATTGATAGTTAATAAATATTGAGAAAAAAAATATCAAGAAGAGTCTAGAATAAATGAATTTTGGAATCGTGATACCCGCATAATTAATTGGTGACATATAAATTTGTATAAATATTGAATTTACGAAATGTATTAGAGCATTTTGAACTCAACTATATTTCACAAAAATCGGGGCAACTTTAAGTCCCATATAAATTTTTAAAACTATAAAATCAATATATAAACAATATGAGTAGAATATTTCAAATACTATACCGAGATTCGTATTGAAAAATTGATAATCAACATTTACCTATTAGTTGATAGGTGAATTATTGGTGATTAGTACACTATTTCGTATTTTAGATAAAATTTATTTTTAATAATTCTCAATAAAAATTATGCCTCATGAAAACTTATATGTGATAATCTACAAAATAATATTATGTCACTTACAAAAAAGATTTCCACAATGAGTGCCAATGAGATTTTCGCATTTCTGAGTAAGAAGCTCGGATATGAGGATGATGATATTGAGATGTTTGTCGCCGTTCTAGAAACTCTTGCAGAGATTTGTGAGAAAAAAATCAGACCTAATGTCCTGGAATGGGATGCTGTTGGAGCACAATTGAAAGATGGAAAGGTAGTTCTTCCAGGAACTCTTGATAATGTTGTGAAAGAGATTATTCAGGATAATGAACTATATTCATTCTTCATTCCCAAAGAACTTGGAGGTTATGGATTTGCAAATCTAGCACTTGCTGCATTATCAGAGATAATGTCACAGTATGATGTTGGGGTACATATTCTTGTGTTTATATCATTATCAGTTCTGGAAGCATTGACAGTTTACAATGAGCCACAATTCAATCCTATTATTGATAAATTTGCAAAAGGTGCATATACGGGATACGTTGGATTCACAGAGGCAGGTGCAGGATCAAATCTAGAGGCAGTCAAGACCACATCTGTACTTGAGGGTGATGAGTATGTTATCAATGGGACAAAAATATTCATCTCCAACGGAGGACACGCAGAGACTGGACTGGTACTGGCAAGAAATATGGTGGATGGTAAGCAGGAGGGACACAATGTATTTATTGTGGAGGGCCTTGAGGGAATAACCACCGAGAGATTGGAGCATAAATCCGGATTGAGAGCAAATCCAACCGCACAATTACACTTCAAAGATGTGCGTGTACCAAAGGAGAATATAATTGCAGGAGTGGGCAAGGGATACAAGAAAGTACTGGAACGATTGATGGGTATGAGACTTGGTGTGACTTTCCAGGGTACTGGTGCAACGATCCGTGCATATGAACTTGCCAAGAACTATGCAGAGGAGAGGGTACAGTTTGGTAAACCAATCAATTCATTCCCAGGAGTATCAAATAAGTTGAAATCTTTGGAGGCAACAATACCAAGAATGAGAACATATGGTTTCTACTCTGCTTTTGCACTTGATAGATACTACAAGGGCTGGTTACCATTTGATGTGGGTGCAGATGGAAAAGATGCAAGTGAGAAGATGGCTGCCAGTTCATTACCAGGAGCTGCTATCGGAGGATTAACACATTATTTCATATCATCTGGAAAGATGTACACATCAGAATTGTCTAATTACATGACATATGATGCACAGCAGATTTTTGGTGGAAATGGATTTGTGGAGGAATATGAGGTGAATAAGATCGCAAGAGATGTACGTGTTCTGAATGTATATGAGGGTACCTCTGAGATCCATGAATTTATCATCAGAAGAGCACAGGATGCTGTAAACCTACTACCAGCGGGTAAATTCCCAAGAATATCACATACATGGGATGATAGAACTGTGTATGAGAAGATATTCTACCTTAAATTCCCAGAAATAGATGGATTAATTTAATTATTATATATCTGTATTTTTATCCAATTTTTATTTTATCAAAATAACTAGCATTTAAATAAGATGAAGTTTCAAGAATTACCACTTTAATTGTTAAAATTATTGATCTTCAATCAAATTAACAATAATTACTTAATGATTTACCAACAATATCCATCATCTTATTTTTGAATCATCATATACCTAATTTGCAATTTTTAGATCTATTTACCGGGATATAAATTGTTATTCATCAGACTGCTCAGTATCAATTACATCTTCATCAGGCTGTTCAGTATCAATTACATCTTCATCAGGCTGTTCAGTATCAATTACATCTTCAGCAGACTGTTCAGTATCAATTACATCTTCATCAGACTGTTCAGTATCAATTACATCTTCTGGTGAACCCTGATCCTCCACCTCAAGTACCTCTGCATCATCTGCATCATCAACAGCTGTGGCAAGCAGTATTGTCTCCTTACCTTTGAGACGCATGATACGTACACCCTGAGTGGACCTACCCATATTACGAATACTGCCAACACGTACCTTGATGATTATACCCTTGGAATTAATCAGAGAGATACTATCATTGGTAGATTCTGTGGGTACAGGTATGGATGTATTAACTTCATGTCCACGTAATTTGATATTGATCACACCCTTGGCACCTCTTCTGGTAATTCTGTATTTTGATACAGGAGTACGTTTACCCTTACCTTTGTTGGTGAGTGTGAGTATTGAGGTATGTGGAAATGCTTCCTTGGTGATTGCAAATGCCTTGACCACCTCATCACCTGCACGCAGTGAGATACCCTTGACACCCTGTGCCACCCTTCCTGTAAGTCTTGCCAATTCCTCCTCGAATAGTACAGCAGAACCATTCTTTGTTGCCATGAAAATATAGGATCGGTTATCAGATACAAATGCATCAACCACACTGTCCCCTTCTTTCAGATTAAGTGCTTTGATACCAGTACGACGGATATTTCCATATTTATCAAGTGTTGTCCTCTTGATTATACCCTGACGAGTGACTGTAACAAGTATTTTATCCTCTGTGAATTCCTTATGGGGTACATTGACAATCTTGACCACATTACCATCAATATCAGGCATGTGTCTCTTGATCCGAGTACCTTTAGAGGTTCTATTCTTCACTTCTGGTAATTCATATGCTGGGAACTGGAATACTTTGCCCTCCTCAGTAAGTAGCAGTACATCATCAAGATTGGAGATTACCTGCATATCATACAGTATCTCTCCATTCTTATCAAGTGGTACTCCAGCCACACCTTTTCCACCTCTACCCTGTAATTTGAACTGCCCATACTCAATAGTTCTCACATATCCCAGGCTGGTGGAGGTGACTAGCAGATCTCTCTGGTGTAGAATCGGTCTCTCACCGGATTTTCTGATATTATCAATTTCAAGAAAGTCTGTTTTCCTCCTATCAGTCTTGTATTTCTCAAGTATCTCCTCAAATTCACCCTTCATCAATGCAAGTAGAGTTGGTCTGTGATTGATTATTCTATCCAATTCAATTCTGCGTGACTCCTTCTCATCATGTTCATTCTGAATTGCATCAGTCTCCATTCTTGCCAATCTACCAAGGGTCATATCCAACACGGCTTTTGCCTGTAATTCACTCAGTTTATAGTGTTTCATCAGACCTTCCTGAGCCTTGGCCCTGCTTGCAGAACTCTGGATCAGCTTGATCACCTCGTCAATATTATTAGTGGCAATCAATAATCCCTCTAGTATATGCAATCTTGCAAGTACTTTCTCAAGTTCCTCCTCTGCAATCTTCTTGACAGTCTGTTCTCTGAAATCAAGAAATACAGATAGTGATTGTTTGAGATTAAGAGCTCTTGGTGCACCATATACGAATGCATTGATCCTTGCATGGAATAATGTCTCTAGATTGGTACTCTTGAATAATTGTCCAAGAATTGTCTGTACACTCATCTCATCTGCATACTGCTCTGCAATCTCTATCTCAATTCTGATATTATTCTTGGTTAGATCAGCCACATCCCGTACTCCTCTTAATTTACCATCATCAATCAGATTTGCAATATGTGTGATGATATTTGCCTTGTTCTGCAAATATGGGATCTCCGTCACCACGATCATTGGTTTATCCACTTTATGTGTCTCTGGTGTCTCGAGATGCACTTTGGAACGTATACGCATACTTCCTTTGCCAGTCTCATACAATTCTTTTATTCCATTAAGCCCGACAATAGTACCACCGGTTGGGAAATCAGGTCCCTTGACTATGGTACTCAATTCATCAGTACTGATCATCGGATTATCAATAATTGCAATTGATGCTCTCATCAGCTCTGTCAGATTGTGAGGGGGTACATTGCATGAGATACCCACCGCAATTCCATATGATCCATTAAGTAGGAGATTTGGTATCTTAACAGGTAAACATGTGGGTTCAATCTCAGTACCATCAAAATTCTCAACAAAATCTACAACTCTTGGTGATATATTCTCAAGCAATTCATTAGATATTCGCTCCAATCTTGCCTCTGTATATCTCATTGCAGCAGGTGGAAATCCATCTATTGAACCAAAATTACCCTGGGGATGTACCAGTGGATATCTTAAAGACCAATCCTGTGCCAGTCGAACAAGAGATTCATAGACTCCACCTGCATGTGGATGGTATCTACCAGTAGTCTCACCCACTATCCTTGCACATTTCTTGTGGGGAGATCGGGGTCCGATTTTTAACTGATGCATGGCCCATAGTATTCTACGGTGTACGGGTTTCAATCCATCTCTTGCATCAGGTAGTGCACGATCTGAGATCACATAAGAGGCATATTCTGAGAAACCTCTCTGCATTTCATTTGTAAAAGAACTTGTGTTTGTATATGACATCTAATAATACCTCAAAATTCAAAATTAGCCAATTCCTCAAGGAAATTGTTCTCTGGATCATACTCATCGAAATCACCAGTATCCTTATCATCACTGATTATACCCTGATCCACATATTCCTTGAATGCAATATCATAGAATAATCCTCGTTTCTCAGTACCCTCCTCGGTGAATACTTTATTTCTGATGAAATCTTTTCTTGGCTCCACATTATCACCCATTAGATTCACCAACCATTCCTCTGATTTAAGATCATCATTGATAACCACCTTGTCTATTGTTCGTGAGTTTACATCCATGGAGGTCTCCTCCAGTTGATCTGCATTCATCTCACCAAGACCTTTGAAACGATTGATATTGGTGACATCTCCATCAAGATCCATTCCTTTGAGTGTAAGATTGATAAATACATCCAGATCATTCTCCTTGTAGATGTACTCATAGGATTTACCGAATAATTTCTTTGCCTCTCCCTTTAGATTTACTCTGAATAGGGGTGGTCTTGCAATATATAATCTACCATCCTCAATCAATGGTTTCATGTATCGATAGAAAAAGGTGAATAACAGGGTGGCAATATGTGCACCATCAACATCTGCATCTGTGAGTAGTATGACCTTTCCATATCTACATTTTGACAGATCAAAATCCTCGTTGATACCTGTATTGAGTGCAGTGATTATATTTCTTATCTCTGCATTTTCAAGTGCTCTGTTCAATCTAGCTTTCTCCACATTGAGTACTTTACCTCTGAGGAACAGTACTTCCTGGAATTCATTATCTCTACCCTTGACTGCGGTACCACCAGCTGATTGTCCCTCTACCAGATACAGTTCTCGCTTCATAGGATCCTTGGTTCTTGCACTCACCAGTTTACCGGGTAGATTTACCCTTCCAGATGTATTCTTACGGATCAGGTCTTTTGCCTTCTTAGCAGCCTCTCTTGCTCTTCTTGCAAGTATTGCCTTGTTGATAATCTGTTTACCCATTGCCTGATTATCAACCAACCAGTTAGTCAATGGCTGTCCAACAGCAGTCTGGACATACCCCTCTATCTCTGAATTACCCAGTTTTGTCTTGGTCTGTCCCTCAAACATTGGATCCGGTACTTTTACAGATACTATTGCGATAATTCCCTCTCTCACATCATTTCCAGATAGATTGGATTCATTATCCTTCAGTATTTTGAAATCCTTGGCAAATTTATTGATAGTACGGGTGATGATCGTTTTTAGACCGGAGATATGAGTACCTCCCTCAGTGGTATTGATATTATTTACAAATCCCTTAAGCGTCTCCTGATAGCTATCAGTATATGTCAATGCAATCTCAACGACATTACCCTCAATCTCTGCAAAAGAATAAAAAATAGGTACTTCAGGTAATAATCTCTGTTTTGCACCAATACTTGCCTCCACAAAAGCTTTGATACCACCCTCTGCATAGTATGTATTTGTCAGATACTCCCCATTCTCATTCTTTCTTCTCTTGTCAACAAATATTATCTTGAATTTATTTGTCAGATATGATAATTCTTTAAATCTACCTGCAAGATAATCATAATCAAACTCGGTGACTGTGAAAATACTGGTATCAGGTTTGAAATGGATAAGAGTACCCTCGTTATTATCCCCAATTGGTTCCTCAGTCATCTCAGTTACTTTTTTACCTGCTTTGTATCTCTGTGTGTATATTTTTCCATCTCTGTAGCTTTTTACCAGGAAATCCTCTGATAGTGCACATACAGCTGCAAGACCGACTCCATGCAATCCTCCAGATACTTTGTATGCCTTGTCATCGAATTTACCACCAGAATGTAATTTAGTCAGGATTACCTCCAATGTGGGTTTATTGTATTTTGGATGTATGGCAGCAGGAATTCCTGCACCATCATCTCTGATTGAAATTGAATTATCTGGATGGATAATGACCTCTACCTGAGATCCTCTACCAGCCATTGCCTCATCGATTGAGTTATCAATGACCTCATATACCAGATGGTGCAATCCTCTGTTGGCAGTATCACCAATATACATAGATGGTCTCTTACGAATTCCCTCAGTACCCTCAAGTACCTGAATCGATTCTGCACCATAACCTTTTTTGTTTTCAGACATTATATTTTTACCTCGATTTATTTCTGATCTCAGAGAAATATCTAACTATATCTATATTGAAACTTTATCCTTTTTAATACCTTCGCATACTTAATTAGGATTTTTAGTATGATTTTATCTGATACTGTACGAAGTAAGTATGAGAATACTTGTTTGATTTTTAAATTGATAATATAGTGTTTATTTTAGAAACAGAGATAGTTAAGTGTTTTATTAATGTAATCATAATAAAATGAATTAATTAACAATATCGAATAAATAAATCGGGAATATATTGTAAGAAGCGCCATTTATCACATTCTATTAGTTATGATTAGGGTAACTTCCAGGATGTAAAGTCGTTTCAACCTAAGAATAGGAAATACAGTCAATGTGACACATCTAGAGATGAGATATTCAGTGAGGTTGTTATCAGGTTTCAACCTAAGAATAGGAAATACAGTCAATGTGACAAAGATTTGTTGAACAATTACAACAAGCAACAATAAGGTTTCAACCTAAGAATAGGAAATACAGTCAATGTGACACGTATTCTTGTTTCAGGAATTTGAGATTTCATATCATGTTTCAACCTAAGAATAGGAAATACAGTCAATGTGACATAATAATGCTACTCGTTTTATTATAGACGCACTAAGGTTTCAACCTAAGAATAGGAAATACAGTCAATGTGACACCTATTTTTTTATTCCTGTCTTTGAGGACCTGGTCCGGTTTCAACCTAAGAATAGGAAATACAGTCAATGTGACAATTAATATCTCAGTCGTTCTGTGTGGAAATCTGCTAGTTTCAACCTAAGAATAGGAAATACAGTCAATGTGACCCAACCCTGCAACTGTATACAGGATTCACCATTTAAAAGTTTCAACCTAAGAATAGGAAATACAGTCAATGTGACTAAACTTTGCGTAACATATTCAGACTTTGCCAAAAAAAGTTTCAACCTAAGAATAGGAAATACAGTCAATGTGACTGTGGTTGCACTGGCACAGTCTGTCAGTATCGAGATAGTGTTTCAACCTAAGAATAGGAAATACAGTCAATGTGACAATAAGTGTATTTTTATCGTGATAAATTGAGATTCCGTTTCAACCTAAGAATAGGAAATACAGTCAATGTGACTAGGTAGTAAAACTCTGAAGATCAAAGGATGGAAAATTGTTTCAACCTAAGAATAGGAAATACAGTCAATGTGACATGCTGTATGGAAAAAAGAATGGTTGATTCCTAAACGGTTTCAACCTAAGAATAGGAAATACAGTCAATGTGACTAAATAAATTAAACAAATTAAACAAATTAAGTGCATTAGTTTCAACCTAAGAATAGGAAATACAGTCAATGTGACATACTTCATCTTCAACAATTACTCATAAATTAACTTTGTTTCAACCTAAGAATAGGAAATACAGTCAATGTGACTGAGAGATATCATGTTTCTTTTTTACAAGCTAACAGCGTTTCAACCTAAGAATAGGAAATACAGTCAATGTGACATTAAAATAAATAAATTAAACAAATTAAGCGCATTAGAGTTTCAACCTAAGAATAGGAAATACAGTCAATGTGACACTTTGGGATTTAATTCTGTGGCAGGAAGACGTTGATCGTTTCAACCTAAGAATAGGAAATACAGTCAATGTGACCTTGTATCATCCATGATCTCCCCCCACATGTCAGGATGTTTCAACCTAAGAATAGGAAATACAGTCAATGTGACGCAAATAATTCCAGTTCATTTAAAAGCTGGGATTTTAGTTTCAACCTAAGAATAGGAAATACAGTCAATGTGACGCATATAATGATCTCCCGGTTTTACCAATGATGTTAAAGTTTCAACCTAAGAATAGGAAATACAGTCAATGTGACATTCTATAAGTAACTCTATGAGTGAAGTAACTCGTGTGTTTCAACCTAAGAATAGGAAATACAGTCAATGTGACATACATAATTTGCAGGTAACCTCAGAGAATTTGTGAACGTTTCAACCTAAGAATAGGAAATACAGTCAATGTGACTATAATCTGTCAACTGGCAGTTATGAGCGTGCAGAGGGTTTCAACCTAAGAATAGGAAATACAGTCAATGTGACGATGTATACAATGCAATAGCACTGGCATTCACAGAGCTGTTTCAACCTAAGAATAGGAAATACAGTCAATGTGACAATTCTGAAGAATCATCAGAAAACATTCAGAATAACGTTTCAACCTAAGAATAGGAAATACAGTCAATGTGACACACCTCATCATACCTTACATAGATTAGTTAAGCAAGGAGTTTCAACCTAAGAATAGGAAATACAGTCAATGTGACATTAATTTTAGCAACGCCTGGATATATATGTTAGATAAGTTTCAACCTAAGAATAGGAAATACAGTCAATGTGACTAATGGTGGCAGGGCACTGATAGATTTCTATGGAAATAGTTTCAACCTAAGAATAGGAAATACAGTCAATGTGACCCCCAAATTATCAATATGATAAGAGGAAAAACGAGAAGGTTTCAACCTAAGAATAGGAAATACAGTCAATGTGACTTAAATATCCAGAATTCAAATGCGATCTTTTTACAATGTTTCAACCTAAGAATAGGAAATACAGTCAATGTGACAGAAAGCTGTTATAATTGTTCTACTATACCATTAAAGTTTCAACCTAAGAATAGGAAATACAGTCAATGTGACGATATCTCAGTAGTAATTGAGTATCCTGCCGATGCTAAGTTTCAACCTAAGAATAGGAAATACAGTCAATGTGACATGGGCATTCTGAAGGGCATTGGTGAAATAGTGTGCAGTTTCAACCTAAGAATAGGAAATACAGTCAATGTGACGCATTGAAAAATATCAACGATGAGCATTTCATATGCAAGTTTCAACCTAAGAATAGGAAATACAGTCAATGTGACAAATGTCAACCAAATACGGTACTTTGAATAAAAAATCACGTTTCAACCTAAGAATAGGAAATACAGTCAATGTGACTCAAAGGTGTTGCAAGTAAAGTCAGAGATAAGTTATACGTTTCAACCTAAGAATAGGAAAGACAGTCAATGTGACTGGATATATTTTACCATACTCAGCCCTCCTAATAAGTGTTTTTAGAATCACTCGGTGCAAAAAACACGATTATAAAATGATTGCACA
>JAJRQD010000104.1 GCA_024280435.1 archaeon
GACCTCCGACGGTTCTAATACATTTTATAAACCCCATTTTATCCCATCTTCGAATTGTTGTAGAACAGACACCTAGCAATATTCCTGCATTTGACACTGAATAACAATCAATTAATGTTTAACTCAAAGAATTACTGAATGCATAAGATTGTCAAATTGTGGCTTGAATTCATTTAACTGTTCCAAACCCCAATAAAACAAACAGAATAATGATTAGAGAGTTTCTAATACCATACTAAATAAATAAAAAACTCCCGGTTGATATCTCTACTTTTTTTAGTGTAGTCGAGATAGTTGATATGAATGAAATGTCCAGACTGCCACGCTGAGAAAATGAAAAAATTGGGTACCTTCTACACCTGTCAAAGATGTGGACTATCTTTTAAACCATGGGAAGTAGAGAAAGCACAAAAAAGAGCCAGAGATGAGATCCGTGCACTAAAAGTGGATAATGAAGAAGACAAGGTAGCTAAAAAGAAAAAAGATCGAATTAGATACAGAAACTGGTTTGAAGGCCGTGCAGATATAGATTAAGCTATAATTTATACTGCAAATCATAATTATATACCACTACATATTTTATAAAAAATAAGGCACTTATTTCATTCAAAAAATATACTCTGCTCTGGATTTACATATAATTTTTTGCTAATTCACAAGATTTATCTAGAACAAATACCATTTACTTGTTATTCAAGTAAAAGATAATCTCACAATACTAACTACTATTGCAAAATTATTCAACAAAATAGTCAAGTTGTTAATTGATAAATAATAAATTTATTGTTTTGAATCTAAGTTCTGATACTTCAATTGAATTAACATTAATTCTTTCCATATTACAAATACTATTTATACAACATAGCAATAAATAATGTGTATGAAATTAGTCAATCACCTTCGCTGTGATAGTAGAACTGTTTGCTCACAATGTTCAATTTATCTGTGGAAACCATCTGGAGATACAAAATCATATTCATACTGTCCTTCATGTAAAAATGATATTCTTTGTGACAGAGGTTTGATAACATCATTTGAATATGATGAGTCCATGAGAGCAGAGAGAGCACGTCATCTGTGTCTAATATGCAGAACAGAGGTTGAGGATAGAGTATGGCCAGATCCAGATGCATTGAGATTATCAATAATAGACGATGAAGAAGAATGAATTTGTGAAGAGTAAAAGTATAATTGATTATCTACAATCAAGCCATTTCTACCAATATTTATAATGATATACTAGTGTTGGAAATACAGGTAGATTATATTTGCAAACATTTGATGTTGTGATTGTAGGTGCAGGGCCATCGGGAGTGATGTCTGCAATTACAATCTCTAAATCAGGATATTCAGTGGCATTGATAGATAGAAAAGCAATTGATAGAATTGGCCATAAAAACTGCGGTGATGCAATTGATATCAACCATCTCAATCATTTGAAAGATATACTTGAACATCCAGAACCATTGATTGAGAATGGAGAAGCAAGATCATTGATAAAAAGAATTAGTATTGCAGCAGCAGGTCTTGATACAAAAATAACTGCTGAGAAACTAGATGGGTTTATTGTGGATAGGCTGAAATTTGGACAGAAATTACTAAAAATTGCTATTGATCATGGAACCACTGTTTTTGATAATACCACTGTGAAGGATATAATTATTGATGATAATCATGTGGCAGGCGTGATTTGTTCACATAAAGAGCGAGGCACTGAAGAAATACGTGCAAATATCACCATAGATGCCTCTGGATATACAGGTAAAATAAGAAAATTAATTCCAGATGATATTCGTGGAAATATAGATCTAACATTGCCAGATAAATACGCAATTGCAAGCTATCGTGAGATAATAGAACTAGAAGAACCTCATGAATATGAAAAAGAGATATTATGGTTCTATCACAGTGATATACCAATTCCAGGATATCTCTGGATATTCACAGAGGGAGAGAAAAAACTGAATATTGGAATTACATGGCCAAAAAATATTGCATACACAGATGGTAAATCATTGAAAGAGCTGTATCATCAGTTTCTTGATCCATATTTTGACCCTGCAAGTTACAAAGTAAAATATGCAGGTGGTGGAAATATCCCTATGCGACCACCATTTGATTCACTTGTATTTAACGGAGTGATGATAGTAGGAGATGCTGCTGCGGGTGTGGACCCGACTACATTCGAGGGACATGGACCTTCATTAGAAGCTGGTAGATATGCGGGTAAAGCTGCGATCGAGGCATTGAAAAAGGGAAGTTTCAAACAAGCAGACTTGTGGTCATACAATTACAACTTTGCACAGTATCCAGGCTCCACCTTTGCTCAATCTTTTATTTTGGGTAGATTACTGACAAAAATGGGTACTGATAAGTTGGCTATGCTGATGAAACGCAATATTATAAGTGAAGATGACTTGATAGCAACCTTTCAGGATCCAGATGTCAAGATGAGTATATGGTCACAGCTTGGTAAATTAATACGGGCATTCCCTCACTGGGGATTAATGTTTAAATTGAAGAAAACTCTAGATTTGCTTGATGATATAAAGGAACTATATATCTCATATCCAAAAAATGCTAATGGTATAGATGAATGGATTGCTAGAAGAGATAAATTATTCAGAATATAGGAAAATCAAGATAGAACTGCTCTGAACACGAATTATTTGACAAAGTTGCACATAGTATCATATCTTGTGAAGATATATTATATCTGAATAATAAATATTCATCACTTGAGTACCTCAAATACTGAAACTTGCCATGATAATTTTGTAACTACAAATTTTCACCAGCAGTTATAAAAAATATTATGCTATTGGATCCTTATACTTATTTTTAACTTATAGTAAAATGTTGTTTCTATGATATTGCAATATATTCTTATTTTGAGATTTTTGTTCAATTATTTTTTCAGTTTAATTTTTCATGGGAAATGTACAAGTTTATTCAATCTTTTATCACATTATATTCTCCGCGAATTCCCC
>JAJRQD010000105.1 GCA_024280435.1 archaeon
AAATAACGTAGCATACCAAACCCATTTTACTGGAATAACTGCACTTGCTTTGTCAGCAGCTTCAGCAGTGGTTGCTGCTGCTCTCTTGAACCAAGATAAAAGAACAGAAACAGCAGACCAAAAATAAGGTAACCATTTCATAATGTTCCTAATATCGCTAATTTCTCAAGTATTACCCAGATTACATATTCTGCACTTCTGAAATCTCTCTGTCTGACTTTTTCACTATCTTGGACTAATAATTGACTAGTTAATCCTTCTTTCCTAACTAAATCATATAGTTGAACAATTTCTATATCAAAATATCTTTTCTCATTCTTCTTTTCACCTAAGAAAATTACATTATGAGAGCCAATATCTGTTAATTCATTGTTATAATCAAGTTGAGTAAGTAAATTATTAGCCATTGTATAAATTAATTCTATCTTATATATTAACCAATCCATAGAAAATGAGTTCAATGAGCCTCATTCCAAACCTTTTATCAAATTGATTTCATTCCACGAAATTATGAAATCCATTCCACAAAATTATGAAAACTGTCATATTTCCTAGATTGATAACAGTCACTAATCTTCTCCGCCAAAAATACCAACTGGAACTATCAGTTCGGGTATACTTAGGCTTCCATGCTGACCAAATAATCTTGTCTCGTCCTCATATACAACTCTTTCAGGTACATCATGTATATAATTCTCCTCTGCAATCATCACATAATCACCCATTCTTATTCCATATCCATTATCAACTCTCTGAGAGCCTGCAAGTTTCATAGCCTCCTCATTGTTTATGACAAATCCTCTGTTACTAGCCATTTTTTCCAGAGTATCTTTTCCCCTGTCTTTTGATTCCTCATTGCAATAGGCATGTATTGTTCTTCCACTTGAGGACAGGGTGATACCTTTATCTCTAAGATTACTCCATTGTTCTCTGGACATCCATTTTGAGATTGAATGATCGATACCTGATTGCCCATGATCTGAAGTGACTATGATTGCTGTTGATCCATCTTTGACATGTGGAAGCTCCATCAATTTGACAATGATCTGATCAAGTCCATTGATTGCCTGTCTGTACTCAAGTGATTCTGGACCGTGGTGATGACCATAATGGTCTGCAGCAGGATAGTAGAACCCGGTGAAGTGATTATTCATTGAGTGGTGTGCAATCAGTTGCACAGCTTTTGGTATCTCATGGTATTTGATCACTGGATAATCAGGGATTATCAGATCCATAAGCGATGGCTCTCCTAGTTGTGCAGGATATATGAATGGATTAGATATATCTGAGATCAGCTTGATAAGAGATTGTCCATGTATCAGATCTTTATGCTCATAATCATCAAGTACATGTCTTTCCTCACCATTTTTTTTGTATTTCATTGCAAGTGCAGACCAGATATCATCTATATTCTCATTATAGATATTATATCCGAGTACCCCATGGGCAGATGGAAACAATCCGTAGCTCAGAGAGCTCATAACAGTTGATGTCATGCTTGGGAATACGGTGGATGCAACAGTACCTTTGTTGTTTATATTACTGGCAAGCATTCCACCAATATCTGTAAGATGCTGTGCACCAACTCCATCCGCGATGATGAATATGGCCCTATCATAACCAGATGGAAAGCTTTCATCTATATTTTTTGCAATATCACTATTCAGAACTGTGTTCTCAGGTAGATTAATATCATAATTTAGATGCTTAATAATCTCGGGAAGCACTGCTGCAACAGATCTATTCAGATTAGGTTTGTAGAGATTGAACTCCTCTGATAAAATATCTGTGGAGGATATTAATTCATCTATTTTACTCATATATTATCAGAATTTACATACATCTTAAGAATTACCTGTATCCAGCGCACATTGTACCATTTTTTGTGTTATAAAAAGTGCAATAGCTAGATACCATTGTATTTCTGTGGATTTGTTCCTATTGGTAAATCATTTATATTGCAGATCTGTAATCCAGACATAAAAATAATTAAATGCAATTATGAGTTATTAAAGAGTTTATAGAGATGTCGGGCCATTCAATTTAGTAACATAATAATTAGATACATCAAAAGTAGATTAAATTTCAAAATTCGTTTGATTCATCTTTTATATTCTCTCCAATTGATCACATTTAATTCTACATTATATTAAATTCAACTGAAATAAATTACCAAGGAAAACTATTTTTGGATAAAAGTTGTACTGGTGGTAAAAGATAGTATTATTGTTGTAAATTCAATATTTAAAATAAAAATGATACAAAGTAATTAAATAGATGGAATGTAATGATTATATGAGATTACCCATGGAGAGTATAAAATTGAAAGAGATGCATATACACTTCAGAGAGAGCAGTGGAAAAATGTTCTTCAAGGTATCTGATCTTCAATTATTTCCTGAATGGCCTGAAGGGCCACTTCTAGAACTATTGGATGGAGAATTATATATGGTTCCATCACCATCTACCTATCATCAAGAACTTATTGCAGAAATAATTTTTCAGATAAAATCATTTCTCATGGAAAATTCTGTGGGGAGAATTATCCCATCTCCATATGATGTATACTTCTCGGAGGAAAACTATGTTATTCCAGATATTATATTTGTATCAAATAAAAATGAAAAAATAATAACTTCTAAGAATATTCAGGGAGTACCTGATCTTATAATAGAGGTGGTATCATCTAATCGTGAGAATGATTTTGTGAGAAAACGTGATCTTTATGAAAAACAGGGTGTTCCGGAGTATCTGATATTTGATCCAAGGGATAAAATTGTTTATCAGTATCTGATGAATGATGAGGTTTATCAATCCCCAGTAGAATATAGTTTCTCAGATAAGGTTAAGGTACATACTATTGATGGTCTATCACTGCGCTTACAACTTATTTGACACTAGACAAAAATGATTGAAAATAACTTTCTCTCGTCACAAAATTTCACTATTTTGATAGTTCTATTGGAAAGATTTAACACTTATCCAAAGTTTCAACTCTCCAGAATGTAGCTGTAGCTGCTCATTCATACAAATGAGCAATTTATTGAATAATTGATCTCTCCAAATAGTGACCAGATAATTTGTAAAATGGAATGATTGGAGGATATTATAGTTACCAAAGAAAGGCTCAATTACTATATTAATTTACATGAGTTTAAATTATTTTGATACTAAAATTCGGTATTATGAACTCTAATTCTATATACCAAATTTTATTCCCTTTAATTTTTGCTAAAAAAGTATAGTTTATATACATAATTAAGCATTCCATGTATCGAAAGGAGAATTTATAGTGAAGCATTCCACAAAAATCCAATTATTTACATTGATTACGATATTTTTGCTGAGTTTTTCTGGAAATAATTTAATTGAATCAAATATAGAAACTCAGACAAATATAATCTCACAATCATATACACCACAAAAAAGTGATATTCAGATAAATGCTATCAGTCCAATAATAGAGGATGGTATCTTATCAGAGGGAGAATATGAATATAATATCAAC
>JAJRQD010000106.1 GCA_024280435.1 archaeon
AATTACTTTATCAAAAAATGAGACAATAAAAACAGTATATAATACAGGCACTATTGCAGCAGGTGATTTTAAAATAGGTGATTGGTGGGATATTGAATTTGACAGTGATGATCTGGACCAAGCAGGTGAATGGGAGGGAAGGTTGATAGTCACTCCCAGAAACAGTGGGAACTCTTCTATGTTGGTTGAGACTATCTTTTTCACTATATTTGTTGAGAAAGTATTCACAACTGAACAAATGGCCTATGCGATTGGTTTTCTAGCTTTATTGACCATCGTACCTTTCCTTTATGATCGTCATAAGAGAAAGCTGGATAGGTTGGCCTGGAATAATTTAACTTTCAAACAATATATAAGATGGTGGATTTCAGGTCCAAAAAGATTTTTTTTGAAAAATAAAAAATTCCTTATATTCATTTTTCTATCTCTGATTACATTATCTGTGTACTATTTCAATATTTGGAGGTTGTTCTAAATGTCTAAATTTATGAATAGAGTTATTAGTTTTCCAGTGGCTAAACAGGTCTTTCAAACAAATATTGGAAATAAATCACTCAGAAATTGGAATAAATTTTGGTTAAGTTTTGCTGATAAAACAGATAGACTTTCTAATAGAATCCCTGGTAAGGTTGATGATGTAATATTACACCCAATTCGAGATTTTATGATTTGGTTGGATCCAATTGTTGAAGAAAGAAAAGGAGAACGAATCAAATATCGAATTATTAATAATAATTATGTCCATGGCGTATGGGAAGAGGATATTAAAGGGAATTTCATAAAAATGATTACTAGATTCAAGGTTGGAGAAAATAAAAATAAAGAAAAATCAATAATTGAATTATTTGGTATCAATTCTCATCCAATAAAGGGAAAATTAATAGATCATGGCCATATTCCCTTTCCTAATGATAAAAAACATTTAGAATTGAAGAAAAATTTTAAGAAATCCAAAAAGTGGTTTTTTAATTTAGACAAAGTTAATTCTGTAGAAAAGCAGAAAAAAACAATCAGAGAAGCGATTGATGACCAAAATATTAGGAGGTATTTGAAATGGGAAAAATAATATTGTTGAAATGCTTTGGATCTTCAAGGCATAATTCATGGTACCATCCCTTTTCATCAGATAAAAATAATTGTAGATCAAATTCAATATCACTTGGAAGGTCAGTCGAAACATCTAGTTTGATTATTGGATATTTACAAATATGGCAGGTTCCTAATATCCATTCTTCCTTAATTGATAATTCTTCAATCATAAATAATATACATCCATGCAGATATAAAATTATATCTGAAATAACTATTATGAAAAGGAGGTTATTCTAAATGTCAATGGGTTTTCAGGATCAGATGAGAGGTATGGGTCTCTATGCCAAAGATGCCTACAAATCAGGTGAGAGAAATAAAAAAGAACGTGATGCTCAGAGGAAGAATATCTATGCAACTATAAGTCGATATGAGGATTCTCTTCTGGAGGAAGACAAAAATTCAACTATTTCAGCAGAGATCGATAAATCATTTGCCTATTTTGATAACTATCTCCATAATTATTGTAATCCAAAAGAAGTACCTGATTTTTTCAGTGAATACATGCACATGCTGATGGGCCTGATAAAATCCACAGATAAATATGCAAGATCTCTTGATAATCCAGATACCGATATTTTTGAGGATTTTGGATTCATGGAGACAATTGCTGTACTGGTGGATGAATGGAATAAGGTTGCAGCGAAGGTATTGAAGATTGCCTATGAGTTAAGAGATCCTCCAACAATATTGCCAGATGTGAATAAAATGTATCCTCCACCCAAGGATACAGCTAATGGTTTCAAAATGTGAATTTCAATTGAATTGCAATGCTATTTTATAATTAATTCTTAACTTATTTTATGAATGATTTCAAGTTTGAAGATAGATATCGAGTGAAACAGGGAGATTATGAATTTTATCTACGTCCAGGAGAGAGAAATGCAATGGGATTCCGATTGGAAGATCCTGAATTTGCCAAAATAGTTCTTAAAAAATTTGTAGAAGCTGAGATTTTTGCAGAATTTGAATATGCACTTCGAGAACATAGCAATGTGGTAATGAATGGATATGGGAATCCAAATAGTGGTAAATCTACAATTCTGAAAATATCTATTCTCTCATTGGTTGAAATGGCCAATAAATTCAATAAAAAGATCACTATGAAAACTACTTACAATTTTCCTGATAGTATCCATGAGATATCTGAATATGGTCTCAGTAAAATTGAGTATAAGAAAGAACATGGTGATTACAATCATGAGGAAATTTTGATCATATTCCAGGATGAGGATCCCACTGTGAGTGGACATGAATCAAGAGCCTATGATAATCAACTGAATAATCTATTAGAAACTGTAAGACAGGCTCAGATATATTATTTTGTTGCTGCTCCCAAAATCCGTTCAGGTCTCAGAGTATGTAATATATTTGTGGAGGCAATTGCAAAGGATAGGATCAATAAAACCAACTGGGGAATTATTTATTTCAGGGAGGACCTCAATAAAAACAAAATATATGTGGCTGGAAGTGCCCTCTTTCATTATACATCAAAAGTAGATGAACTATTCTCAGATTATGATGAGATGAAAATGAATAACCTAACTCAATTAATGAAAAATCGGGGATTACAGGCAGTCTCTATTAATATGAGTGTGATTGAGGATGGTGCAAGAGTTCTTATTGAAAGAGCCAAGGAAATTGGAGTGAGGAGTAAATCACACCTGGAAACGTTGGCAAAAACCATGGGCCTTGGTACTGTTACCACCACGGCAGCAATTATAGATCATGCAAAATTACTCTGGGAGATCCAGGAGGAGGAAGAAAGGGAAAAGAATGCAGCATTACTAGATAAGGAAAAAACATTGCTACAAGAAGAAAAAGAGAAAAGGATTCGCAAGTTAGTAGTGGAAGTTGCTAGAGAACTTTTTCACGAATTTAATTTTATGTCACCTGATCTGAAAAGTCCATCGAGAAAAGTACAGGGATGGATTATGGAGCGATATCAGGAGGATTGGATCGATCTGATACCTCATGTGAAGTATATGTGGTATCTAGCTGAATACTGGCAATATACCAGTATGGAAAAATCAGAAAATAAAGAAAATAAAATTGAACTAGATATCACTAGTACTGATAGAACTTTGTTGAGAGATTCATTTTTGGAAGCGCTAAAAATTCATTTTTCTGGCGCTAGTGATACACTGCTCTCAAGGACTGCATGGTACTTTATTTTTGAAGAGGAATTTGACAGAGATAGTTGGTCCCAGGCAGAACAGGCAAGACATATGAGGATGAAACCCTCAACATTGCAGACATATTGGTCACAACCCAAAAATAAGAAATTTTTACATGAGGTAAAACATCACAACAAAGTTTGGGGAGATGCAGGAGAACTGTACTTTGCCAAGATGCTTGAAAAAATGCTGAAAAAGGGGAAAATGGCCCATGATATAGATCCAGAGCTGACGCACGAACTCTCCGTGGCGGCGGTGGACCGGTCAGCAGTTTCTTCGGAAAATTCTGATGGAAAGACAGGTCAGGTGACCACCAGCATCTATGATGTTGAGGTATTTATCGATGGAAAATCAGTGGCAGCTATCAATACCAAGTTTGCATACATTGAACCAAGAGAATGGTCCATCAAACCTGAGTGTGAGCATGAGAACCCATACCTGTTCCTGATCAACAAGGAGACCTTAGAGGAGATGTTAATTCCCTCAAAAATGGGAAACACCAAGTTATATGTAAAGTGGGGTGAACGTGCGTCATCT
>JAJRQD010000107.1 GCA_024280435.1 archaeon
GATTGTCTTCTGTCACCTGATGGCCTACGGTCACTAGATCTTCTATCAGATCTTTCATTATCATATTTTTTCTTTGGGAACCTAAGTTTTCGAGGAATCTGTGATTTCAATCTACCCTCGATTTTCTCAATGAATTTTATCTCCCTTGGAATAGCAATCAGAATTGATATTCCTTTCTTACCTGCTCTACCAGTTCTACCTGCACGATGTACATAGTCATCAAATAGTTTGGGTACATTATAGGAGATAACATGACTTATATCATCAACATCAATACCTCTTGCTCCAATATCAGTTGCAACCATCACAGATACACTACCATTTTCAAAATTTGCAAGTGCAATATTTCTCTGTTTTTGTGTCAATCCAGAATGTAATTCTTCTACTTCTAACCCAAGTTTAATCAATTGTTTAGCAAGTGTTCTTGCATTTTCCTGAGATGGAGTGAATATCAATACACTCTCCATATCTTTCCTCTTCAGGATAGAAACCAGGGTTTCAAACTTACTTGTATTTAATGTCTCATACACTTCATGTGATATAATATCCGGAATCTGAGAACGACCTATCTCAACAATCTGTTCTCTAAATTGTAATTCTCTTGCTGCCTGCTCAACCTGTCCTGGAAGAGTAGCACAGAATAATAGTGTCTGTCTTTTCTGCTTACCAGGACTGTGTGAGAGAATTTCTCTAATTTCAGGTCCAAAGCCCATATCCATCATTCTGTCCACCTCATCAATAACTATAGTTGATAGGTTCTTGACAGATATTGTTCCATCGTTGATATATGCGATTAATCTACCAGGAGTGGCAATAAGTATGTCATTCATCTCTTTCAATTGCTTTTCCAATTTATTCAAGTTTTGTCCAGCAAAAACAGATGCATAGAAAACTTGGGTTTCATTTGTAAGTATTTTAATCACTTCTGCAATCTGTCTGACAAGTTCTCTTGTTGGAACAAGAATTAATACAGTGGGATCAAAATGACTTATTTTTGCATTCATTATCCAATCTAATATTGGAAGGAGGTAAGCCAGTGTCTTTCCAGATCCAGTGGGTGCAACTCCTAGTACATCAGTGCGGTTCATTATTATTGGAATTGCTTCTTTCTGAATATCAGTTGGTTTAAATATCTCCATATCAACTAATTGATTAATTATTCTATCATCAATATCAAAAATTGAAAAATTATCTGGAATTTCCTCTGAACTCCCATCTAAGACTTCCTCCGAAATATTATCTATATTATTTTCAGTAATATCATTTGAAACTTCTTTTATGTTCTCATCTGGAATTTCCTCTGAACTCCCATCTAAGACTTCCTCTGTAATATCATTCATGTTATTTTCAATAAAATCATTTGAAACTCCTTTTATGTTCTCATCTGGAATTTCATCTAAGACTTCCTCCGAAATATCATCTATATTATTTTCAGTAATATCATCTGAAACTTCTTTTATGTTCTCATCTGGAATTTCAGATATATTTTCTTCTGGGTTATTCATTATTATCTACCTTTTCAACTTCTGCAAGCAATTGATTTGAATTTATCTGCTCATTCATTGAAACTGATATATTCTTGACAATACCCGACACTGGAGAGATTATTTTATTCTCCATTTTCATAGCGGATATTACCATTATTGTATCTCCTTTCTCTACTTTCATTCCAATATCAACAGGGATTGAAGATATAACTCCTGCCATTGGTGATTCAATTATACCTGATTGTACATCAGAACCCAGTGCAATATCAAATGGGTTTTCAACTTTTATATCCATAGTATAATTCAGTAATTCTACCCTTATCAAACCATTTCCAAGCTGTATAATATCATCAACATTGATAATCTCCTCTCCACTCTGAATAGTCATGATATCATCTCTATTAATTGTATAGATCTTATCATTAATTGTGATCTGATTCTTTTTTACCTCTGCTGAGATCTCTTTATTATTAAATATAGTAGTTATTGTGGTCATAATATCACCTTGGCCAGTAGGAAGTTCTCCAATTAGAGACTGTGTTCAATCCATTTTCTACCTCTATTTTTTTAATACCCTCCATTGAATATGCTGCCAATGCTCGTGCAAACATCACCACATCTTAGGGTATAGAACTGTCAAAACTATCAAGATATTTTGTATGGTATTTTCCAGTTGAGAATTCCTCAGTCTCAATTAAATTTTTGATGTAAGGAATTGTTGTATGAACACCAGATACTAGATATCCATCCAGCTTGGTTGATAATTTTCTAATTGCAGCAGACCTATCATGTGCATGAACAATAAGCTTTGAGATCATTGGATCATAGAATGGAGATATTTTACATCCATCCTCCACTGCACTATCAACTCTCACACCAGCTCCAATTGGATGCCTTATCTTGGAAATAATTCCTGGTGAAGGTGTAAAACCCTCATATGCATTCTCTGCATATATTCTTGCTTCTATTGCATGACCTTTGAAATTGATATCTTTCTGTTCCAGATTAATATCCTCACCTGCACTTATCTGTATCTGTCTCCAGATAAGATCCTCTCCAGTGACCATTTCAGTTACTGGTACCTCCACTTGTATTCTTGTATTAACCTCCAGAAAGTAGTGCTGCTGATCAACCGGATCATACAAAAATTCAACCGTTCCTGCATTCTCATAGCTTATTCCATTTGCAAGATCAACAGCTGTTTTATGTATTTCAGATGCTTTTTCCCTTGAGATGGTGGGGGCAGGAGATTCCTCTATTAGTTTTTGATTTTTACGCTGCATAGTGCAGTCCCTCTCTCCAAAATGTAAGACATCATCACCTTTACCCAGTATCTGTACCTCAATATGTCTACCGTCAGGTACAAATCTCTCAAGAAAGATCCGATCATCATTGAATGCAAGTCTAGCTTCACTTTTTGCCAGTTTTATCTGCTCAGCTACCTCATCTGCACTCTTAACATAGCGAATTCCTCTTCCACCACCACCAGCAGATGCTTTAATCAGTAATGGAAAGCCTATTTTTTTTGCTTCCTCAACTAGCTCCTCATCTGACATCAATTCAGTGGTTCCAGGAATTAATGGTGTATCTGTATTGATTGCAATGTTTCTTGCTTCCAATTTATCTCCAAATGTAAACATCTGATCTGGAGTCGGTCCTATGAAATCCATACCTTCTTTGATTACTTTTCTTGCAAAATCATTATTCTCTGCCAAAAAACCATAGCCAGGATGTATTGCCTGTACACCCATCTCTTTTGCCTTTTCAATTATTATTGGTATATTTAAATAAGTATCCAGTGCACTCTCGCCCTCTAATAGAAGAACTCTATCGGCAGTTCTGGCAGGAATTGCAGCCTTATCAATATCACTGGCAGTTACCACTGCTTCTATACCATGATCTTGAAGTGTTGATATAACACGAAGTGCAATCTCGCCTCGATTAGCGACTAAAACTGTACTGTACATATAATACACAATACTAGCCGATCAACTTAAATGGTGTTAAGCTAACAATATAAAAATTGAATTATTTCCCCTGTTTGTTATTAAGTTAATTCAAAAGTATTGAATTGATAAATATCCTGTACCATAGATATATTAATTATTAATTATAAATGGGTTGTAGTGATTTTAAATGAATAAAATTGAAAAATTTAAACAAATGATACGTGAGCGGATTTTAATCTTGGATGGAGGTATGGGTACACTGATCCAGGGATACAATCTGACTGCAGAAGATTTTGGTGGTGAGAGCTACCTAGATTGCAATGAGTATTTATCAATTACTCGTCCAGAAATAATTCAACAAATACATATTAAATATCTGGATGCTGGTGCGGACATAATTGAGACAAATACATTTGGTGGGTCTTCGATCGTTCTCTCTGAATATGGTCTGGAAGATAAAACACGTGAGATAAATTTAC
>JAJRQD010000006.1 GCA_024280435.1 archaeon
AATTGATAGCAATGATTTTGGCATTCCATTTGAGCTACTGGGCTATATACTTCTTAGTAAAAAAATGGCTCTTGATGTAGATTGGAGTATTGAGGCAAATAATTTCACACTTTTCAAAGGTATTGTTGAAAATCTATTATAACACACCTAAATTTGGCCTTAATATTTCATTATCTGGTGAATATGTATATTTCAAAAATAAATAAAGAATGAGCTAAGATATAAATACAGTCTTTGAAAACATGCCTGATACAAAAGTTGATGATAATTTTCCTGATAAACTGATGGAAGATTAATTCACAAGAAATATTATTCAGGTGCCTCACAATTTCTTCAGTTTTTTCATGATTGGAATTGCCACTAGAGCAAATATAAAGAAATTTATATTTATTGGTAAAAATCCTTCTTCTGGTGGTTCTCCCTGGAAATCAACTGCAATCGGTGAGATAATTACATTATGGCCAAGATCGACAATCTTGAACTCGTAATGATAACTGTGCAGATTTATAGATAGATCATATTCAATATTTAAACTGTAGATTCCTGCCCCTTCTTTTTCCATCTGATGCTCAACTGCAGTTGCATCCTCTGAGCTATACTCTAGTACAGATGCACTTCTGATGGCATAATCATCCTTGGCATTCAATTCAAAATATATTTTGTTCAATTCATCATTCAAAAAGTGGGTTCCCTTTCCTAAATTGATTGTTGGCTTAACATCATCTTCTACAAAGGTCACATCGAATGATTTTGATGTATAGGCTTTGGAATTATTGTAGTAATCTGTTGCAATCAGCTTTATATCAACTTTTTTAGCATCATACAGATCAATTGGAAATACTCCAATTTTACCTGCCCACTGGACATTATCTACTCTTGATAGTTTTGGAGTGGCATAATACACTCCATCAATGCTGATTTCTGCTTTCACACTCTCAACAAGGTTATTATCTGTGACATTTACTTTGAAATCAATTGCATTATTGAGTATCGATAATTCAGCTTGGTCCCCTGCCTCCATACTATCATAGTAGTAATGAAACACAGGTGCTTCTGCATCTGTTATATCCATAACTTTCATAACTTCTAGTAATACAATTTCTAACCCCTCCCAGCCAACATTGGCATAGGATATCTTTCTATCAGGTGTGACTATATAGTAGCTTGGAACATAGCCGGTTCCATATACAGAACTGAATGAATCAGAACCTATTGCCCCATCATGATCCTGGCTCATTGGCCATGCAATTCCAAATGTTTCATCAAACCATTCCAGATCTGATCTTGGCTCTGACTGATCAACACCAATAGAGATTATCTCGAATTTTCCAGTATCAATCAAAAATTCATGCAATTTAACCATTTCTGGCATAGAGGCTTGACATGGTCCACACCATGATGCCATCAGATCTAGCAGCAATACTTTCCCCTCAAAGTCAGATAGTGAATAATAATTGTTATCATTATAGAAATCTCTCAAATTGAAATCCACTGCATCAACTCCAACCTCCAATTCATCTCCTTTGATAGGTTTAATTTCACTGATATTATTACCACTGATGTTAGGAATAATCAATGTAGCTAATACGAATAAAAATATCAATATTATTTTTTTCATAATCTTTTTTCGATATATCAAATTTATAAATCTTTACTGCAAAATGTATCATGAAAATTTATTTAAAGAAAATAAATATGAAATTGCATAATTTATCAGATTTTACCATATTTATATATTTTCTATAATATTATCCACTGCAATCTCAAAATTATCTGTATCTATTACTTTATCCGCGTATTCTTTTAATTCTGATCTTTTTATATTGATTCCAAGGGAATATCCACAGTATTCAAACATCTCTTTGTCATTTATATGATCTCCGATGGCAAAAGTATTTTTCCTATCTATATTCATTCTTTGAATAACCCTATCAACAACTTCTACTTTGCTATTTCCAACAGGTACCTTCACCTCTCCTGTAATATAACCATTATCCTCACATATTATATTTGAATACGCTTCATCTGCACCAATCAATCGTTTCACCTCATTCACCATAATATTAATACCTCCGCTGACAAGTACTGTATACATGCCATTTTCTTTTAATTTTGATATGCCTTCTTTGGCACCATTGATAAGATTTGGGGGTAACAATGCTTTTTCCAATTCTGTATATTTTTGACCTTTCCAGAGTGCAACATCCAATCTAGCCCATGTATTGTAGTCAATTTTTCCATCTTCCCATAATTTGGTATTTTTATTCATCTCATTAACCATGCCTGGTACATTCTGTTCGAAATAATGATGTACAAGTTCCCAGGATGATAGTCCATGTGTTAGGGTTCCATCTACATCAATAAAGATTAGTTTATCCACAGTTCAATTTTCAAATTATATATAATAAAAATAGAGGTAATTGGCATTTTAATTCATAAGAAATTTCTGTGCGATAACGGCAGTTGCAGTTCCTGCTATTACAAGCATTATTATTCTATTTCCAGTAAGTTTTTTGGATATTTTTTCTAACATATTCTGGGCCTTATCCATCTTCTCATCCAGTATATTAATTTTATCATCAATATTCTCAAGTACCACTCCATGCTCATCCATCTGTCCAGCAATATTATCAAGAGCTGATTTGATCAGTGTGATCTGTGTATTTATATCACCCAATGATGATGACATATTATTCTCAACGAGTTCCATCCTTTTCTCAAGTTCTGACAGTGCCTTATCATCTCTTACACCCGGTATTGCAGTGTTTACATATGCTTCGCTGATACTCTCTATTGTGGCAGTTGATGATGACAATACTAATTCCAATTTATTAAAATTGTCTTCTAACTCAGCAAGGGTATTTTTATTACTCTTTATTCGATGTAGTCTATGCTCATCATTTTTCAACTGTGTAGTCTGTAGAAATTTTGGTAGTTTTGATTGTATCTTCTGCCATGCATTTCTCTCATCTTCAAGCTGTTCCTCATAGCCACCCTCAAATTCCTCAAAAACCACTTTCATTGATGAGACTATATCTTTCAATTCACTCAATGTATCAAGAACCAGTTCATCTGCCTTCTCTCCTCTGAATTTACTGGTGATTTTCTTCATTATACTTTTTTTCTTTTCTTTGGTTTCACTCATATTACATGATTATTTACTTACAAATAAAAACTCAATTGAATGAATTTAAATGAATGACAGTAAAATTTATCACAATAACACATATGAGTCTATTCATTTTTATTAGATAAAATTCTATCTAAATTATAAACATCTGAGGGGTATCATTGAATAAAAAGTTAAAGATTGAGGACACTGATGATTACAAGAATGCGATTGAGACAAAGAAATACCTGCGTATTCTTAGCAATTACTACGCTTCAGATAAAAATTTTGATGAATTAGAGTTAGATAACATTCCTATCCGTGAATTATTCCGGTTCATGTCTGATAATGGATTTCCAAAAAAAGGATTTGTATCTGAAGACGATAGATTGAATTTCATTGATAATATAAAAAAACAGATTGATGAGATTGATGATACACTTAAAAAATTAAGATTGGCTGAGATGCAGGAGAGAGAATTGAATTCACTACTAATCTTACCATCATGGTCATCAGTTATCGGATACAAGACCAAGGGTTTCTATCTTAACAGACCTGTGATAGAGCTGAAGCGAGATACAATTGTCATGTTATCCTATGATATACTTACTGTCAAGGATAAATACGATACTGAATTGGCAATTTTAACCGGACCTGGAATTTTATTCACTGAATTCTCTATTTCTCCTGGAAGTTATACTACTGATTACAGAGAGATCAATATGGTGTTGCTACCTATGTTGGAGCTTAGAAAACTATTGACTGCTACTCCAATATTCGAGAGTGATATTGATGCAACAGTAAATGAATTATTATCTATTCTACCTTTCAACTTGATTGAAGAGGCCTATACAAAACAAGCTCTGCTAAGAGGTGTGATGACAAGAAATATATTCCATCCAAACAAAGCCTCTGTTGATACATTTATGAAAGTTATGAATGATCCTAAGAGTGTAAATCCAAAGGAAGGTTTCAAAATATTATCTGCTCATCCAGAATATTTCAATAGGCTATTATTGACTGAGAGGCCCAATGAAAAAAGTGGAGATGCATCATTAAATGTAACAAGTGCTGGTATCGCCTCTATCCTGACAAATGGTCAATCATTATTAGATGAATTAATACCCTCGAGAAAAGAACAGGGTGAATTACTGTTAACGTTCAAAGAAATAAAGAAACAGTTCAATGAAATTGGTAGATCATTGATACAGGATTGGATTGGTTAGCATATAAAATTAAATTTACCTATCAAATCACTTTAATTTCACTAATAACTAAATTTTCGAGGAAAAATATAAAAATAAAATCAGCATAACATAGAATAATGCCCGAAGAAGCACCCGATGCAAGTGAGTTGGAAAGCGCAAAATCAAAACTCGCTGCTGCAGAAAAAGTAGAACATGAAAAATTAATACCCAAGCTAAAATGTGGAGAAGGCCACCTAACTGATATTCCCGCAGATTTACAGGCTAAAATGGATGCCGATGAAGATCTTGGTGATTTACCCCCATGTGGTACATGTGGTGGTGCAACACAAATCTCTGTTGCCACAGAATAAATCAAATTATAGAATTATAAAAATTTTTTTGAAACATTTCTTTTTTTGACTAATCTATCTAGTTAAGCTTTAATGTAGGTAAAAGAATGGTATATTGAGTAAAGTGAGCTATAGCAATTTAAAAGGCTTCACAGTCTGGGGTACCTCCTCTTATAGAATTGAGATAATTTCAGATAGCACAAGATTAACTTCTGATTTCTCAGGAACTTTGATTTTATGGGAGAGAAGACATCTCTCTTCAAAAAAGAAATTTGATAATCTTGAGTCATTCATTGCTTTGCTGCAAGAAACATGGCAATCAGTATTACCAAATGCAAGACTTCAAGATGCAAGAGTTGCAAGATGGTTAGAAGAATATCTTTCTGAATTAAATATTCAAACCACATATCAGCAGACTTTTGATGCAGTCAGAGGAATAGTTGAGGAAGTACAGACCCTTGAGATCTCTGAGGAGAAAAAACTAGAGCAAGACCTGATTGAGAAATTGGTTGAGAAGAAGGAAGATTTTATCATCACTGGAATTACCAAGTCAATTAAAGGTGACTTAACAGATATAAAGGGTATAGAGAAGGTATTAACCAAGTTTTTAAGTGAACATAAACCAGTTAGGGTTAAAAATGTATTATCTACTATTTCATTCAAAGATAGCAATTCACAGACCAGGGGAATGAAGGAGAATAAGGGAATTACCGACCCGATCCTGGATGAGAATGTATCACTTTGGACTGGATTTAACAATACCTTCTCAGAAGCTGTGAAAGAATTGCAGATTGTGGATGTAATACCTTATAGCTATAAATTAATATCATCTAGTTGCAAGAGTGAACACAGCAGGAGTGAACAATTGACAGAAACTGGTCTAGAGATAACTTGGAACTTTAATGAGGTCAATCCTGGTGAAAAAATACTAATTCAGTATGAATTAGATTATAGAATGGTTCGTACTATATTAATACAGGATGATAATGATTTGACGTTACTGCACACATATGAGGATATTAAAAAGGATGGAAGTGATCGTTGGATAGATGCAAGATATGATTTCAAAGAGAAAACAGATATTTTGGAACATGTAAAAATTCTTGATCAGTTACCACCTAATTATCAATTGCTCTCTACTCAGCCTGAGCCTGTGGAACCACTTGGTAAGGTAACACATTACACATCTGGTGTAGAGATAGAGTGGTCACATAGTAACGTACCTGTGAATACTCAGTTCATGGTCACATATGATTTGACTGAGAACCAACGTATGTATCGGGATAAATTTATCGTACAGGATAAAAATGAGAATATAGTGGCAGAGATAATAAAGGTGATAAAACCTTTGAAAAATGATACTGGATATGGTGTTATAATGGCGATTGAGGCAAAAGCGGAGATCTCTGAGATACTATTAGTAGATAGGGTATCTGCTGATTTCAAGATAGAAGCAGTACATGCCGATTCTGGTAATATTATTCAAGAGCCTGGTGAGATAATGAAGAGGATGAAGTGGCATCTGAATGATATAAACCCTGGAAATGTGCAGTATGCCTATTTCAAGTATATTGGTGAGAACAAACATGAGCTATCAAATTTTTCAGTAATCTTTCCAAATAAACAATCTGTGATATTGAATCAAGAAATTATTAATAAAAATGAGAAAGTAGTATTTCCATTTATTTATCAGAATCAGATTGATGTTTGAGCTGGTTTGAACCATATCTCAGTTCTTCCCTCTATAATTTTTACAGGTATCCATCCAGTAGACTGTGCATATTCCAATAAATCTGGTGCAACACCAAGCTCATAATAGGGCACAATGAAGTAATTCCTTGTATCTTGTCTTAGATAGTACTTCAAGATATTAAGATTATTGATATCATATCTGATTGATATATATATCAGGTCTGATCCATTATTGTGGAAATAAGTTTCACCACCTGTTAGGAACCAGATTGATAAGACAATCACATCCTTCACATCTTCCTGGCTACCAACATATGCCAGTCCTGCATTCACATCATCAAAACTCTCTTTATGATATCTGTTTGGTGCAGCAGATACAGAGCTAAGGATAACAATTGCTATCATAAACATTACCACTAGAGTTTGTATCCATCTCATTGATATCCGGATATCTATTATTTTTTCTTCTCTAAGCAATTTACCCTGTTTTATCTTGTGAAGAACAATGTATTCATTGATAAAGATGGCAAAAAACTGAATTGTATATGCAAAGAATACTATTGTTAATGTTAATGTGGCCATGATAAACCTGATCTCCTTGTGTGTCTCAGCTCCCCATGGACTGCTAAATATTGTCCACGCAATAATATTGGCTATCGCTAATTTCACATAATTTGAGGAAAATCCATCTTCAAACATTGCAAAAATAGTTTTGAAGAATTTCCTGCTCAGTGTAATTATAGACATAATTACAGAAATTATTAACATTGGAATTAAATTATCAAGAATTAGAATATTGCTGATGTAAAAATTTACAGGGCTCAATCCGAACCAATCTGAATTGGATTCAATTATATTGAAAGTGAACCAATGAATTGGCACCACCATGAATTCACCATAGTATTTCATATCCACATTTGCCCCGTATATCCATCCAAAGAAACTAAAAATTATAATCATAATATATTCCTTTAACCGGTCTCTGTTGAATGTAACAATAGTGATTGCAAATATTATCACGCCAAGATCAGTTCTGATGTAGGTGGTTATCCCAAATGACACGATAAATACAATAAGGTCATAGTTAGATATTTTTTTATTATGTTGGATCACGAGTATTGCTCTGTACAACCCATAGAACAGAATTGGAAGGAAGAATGTATTTGAAAATGGCCTGACAGATATCTCTATTATTCTGAACCATACAGAGATAAATATACCTGAAATCAATCCAATATCTTTATTCTTTGAGAATGCATCTGCGAATTTTCTGACAGAGGGAATTAACAGTGCTGAATTCACCCCTAGGAAAATTCTTATCATCACAAGTGTGCCTGTATGATAGTCCATATTCAAAAAATCTCCAATTCGCATTAGCGTTGCGAAAATAAGTGGAAATAGATAACTTCTTGACATTGCATAGGAATGTGTATTGTTCTCCAATCTAAATTCTGGTGCGATATATCCCTTACCATATACAACTAGATGTGCTATCTCCAGGCTCTGATAAATCTCATCTGGATGTAACACACCAGATGCATACAAAGCAGCTATTATTCTCAGAATAAATCCAATCAGAAAGAATAGATAATAACTGCATAATAGCAGATTACTACTGATATAATCTAGAAATCTGTTACCAAAAGTCTTATCCTTTGATCTCTGATTTTCCTTCATGCAGTGATGTTTTAATGATGTAATTTATAGGTTTGCAATATTAATTAATCTAAATAAATATTTTGCTGTTTTATTATTCAAGTATTTGCATTATATTTATAAATCCATAAAATATTGTTGATTTGGATCTTATGCTTACAGCCAATGTACTCGCGAATATGTTCCGAAAATCATATGAAATTATAGTGGATAGAACTGACTATCTGAACCAGATAAATGTATTTCCAGTTGCAGATGGTGATACTGGATTGAATATTGCAGCAACATTGAAATCTATTGTAGATGAGCTTGATAGCAGATTTGATGATCTCTCTCTAGAACAGGTATGTGATGGCATATCAAAAGGTGCATTTTCGGGGGCCAGGGGTAATGCAGGTGTAATCCTCAGTCAATTTTTTGTGGGATTTGCAAAAATAATCTCAACTGGATTGGATTTGAATACATTCAGTAACGCAATATCTGAAGGGAGTAAAAGAGCCTATAAAGCAGTTATGGACCCAAAAGAGGGTACTATACTATCTGTTATGAAAGCAACATCAGAGGCTGCAAAATCAAAGAATGATACAAATTTGAAGGAGATGATTGAACACTGTTATGAAACTAGTATGCAATCTACTCTAGAGACACCTGATCAGATGTCTGTACTCAAGAAGGCAAAAGTGGTTGATTCTGGTGCTTTGGGATTTGTTTATATTATTCAGGGCTGGTTATTTGTAATTGCAGAATATTTTGAGAAGAGCATTATGATTAATATGAGGGATGAACTCATTAATCTGGCAAGAGTTTCAAATATATCTCATGCACCAATTGAGTATCGATACTGTACAGAGGCTATGTTAGTTACAACAGAACAGAATGAGAATGAGCTGAAAACATCCTTGATGGAATATGGTGATTCACTACTAGTAATATCTGATAATGGACATTTGAAATTACATATTCATACAAATGAGCCAAAAAATGTGATTACTAATTTCTCCAGAAATGGTGATTTATATTCTGTTAAGGTTGATGATATGATCTCTCAATCCTTCACAACACATTCCTGAGCATCAATCTTTTCAATGGCCTGGTAAGATGTCTCTGTGCTGATAATGCTGCATATACTTTTTCTCCAATAAATAGTTCTCGTTTTACCTCATTCTTAATACTGTTAAAAGAGGTGGAATTACATTTTTTGCATTTGTAACCTGCTAGAAA
>JAJRQD010000108.1 GCA_024280435.1 archaeon
TAGAAACATCTGAAGAAAATAATGAACAACTTACCAAGAATCCACTACGACAATTTTCAATTATCCAAATTATTGTTAGCCTATCATTTCTGGTTATTGGTGTCTTCTCAACTATTGCAGTCACGGGCTTGGTAATTATAGAAGATTTCATGCCATTATTTTCATTGATATTTGCAGGAGTATTATTTGGGATAATATTCTGGAGATACTTCTTCAACAGATACTATGCCAAAATTCTTAAATTTCTAATTATGGGCAGATTTACCCGAAAGATTATTGCAGGTGGTAGTTTCAGCTTTTATGAACACAAGGATCCAAGTACAGAAAAAATAATGAGTAAAGTCACTGAACCTGTTGGAATGATTATCTCAACTTTGATCTCAATGCTAGCTCTTGCCACTACTGTTATTGGTGTATTGAGGTCAATTAAACCAGATTTAGATCTGGTAAATCCATTATTATGGGGAGTATTAAGCCTGCTCATCCCTGTTTTTGCAACTCCCATCGTTCCTGTAATTTGGGGGCTACAAGATGCAAGAGTGAAATCATACAATACAGGAGCAAGAACAAATTGGCTCGTATCTGCCAAATACAAGGCGAGATTCAATTCTCTTATTTCAATTGGTGCAATTGCAAGTAATCTCTCCCAGGGTTCTGTTACATCAATCAGTGGTATACTAGAACAACTGGAAATACTTTACAGTATACTACGAGTGGGTATTTTTATTGTACTAATCTCAGTCGGCTTTCTAGTTCTATTCTACTATCTTGGCTTCAGAGGATATTTGCGACAGATAACAATTAATTCATTAGAAATTAAAACATATGAGATACTATTAAATGAATTGGACGTACCACAATTCCAGCCAATAACCAAAAATAATGATGAAACAACAAAATAGTTAAAATATTTTGAAGCAAAAAGTATGTATGTCTATGATATTGTACTATTTTTCACTTAGTTGACACATAAATCTTATTAGTGATTAAATACAATTAATTATAGGTGCGAAGGAATTAAGAAACTTTTAACTTTTTTACTATTATTAATACTAGCTTCAAATGTATCCGCTGAGGAGTACATTGATACCACAGAGATCTCCATTCATTCATAATCAAAGAATGCGATGACAATAGTAAATTTTTCTTCCAATTGGAAATAGATGGAGTACTATCTGAAGATAATAAATTTCCTGAAGCAAAAAGTAGCTATATTGAACTGAATGCCAATGAGAACAAAACAGTAAATTTTAGTTTCGATATCAGTGGTGATTATGAAACATTATATCTGATGGTAATACATGATGTTGGATTTGGAGGTGATGAGATTTTTGCAGAGGTAAAGATAAACCAGAATAATGTCAGCCGAACATTGTATGAGAATGCGTTGGTATATATGGTTTATTCAGTTACTCATAATCAAGAGCTAGTTGTGACCAATAATGATACCGGGAGCTTCTTTGATTTTGGGAATGCCATATTATATATGTTATTTATAGCTTTTATTATAGCTTTGGTTATCATTTATTTTGGATTTAAATTATTAACAAATGTGGACATTGGTTTTAAGCTCACCTAATAACTGAATAAAATACTATTAGATCACTACAAATATCATATTTAGTATTGAGTGTCTCAAGATACTGGTCAAATTTTTACAAATATCTTGTGTCCATAAGAACCTCCTGATATATTACATCACTAAATATTACACGAAATACCGAAAATCAAAAAAATACCTCACCATCGTTAAAGCATATAATCATAGAGTGTATATTCAGGGGTTGTAGTTATAAAATAACGCTTTAATACCGATTTCCATCAGAGTCTGTATCCGGAGTGCAATAATCTTCATAACTATGTCTTGAAATTACAATATTCGAAAAAATACGCGAACATTAATTACACTAAATATTACACGAAATACAGAAAATCAAAAAAATACCTCCCCGTCGTTAAAGCATAAAATCATATAATGTATATTCAGGGGTTGTAGTTGTAAAATAACGTTTTAATATCGATGTCTGTCTCCATCAGAATCCAAAATGTGTTGAAGTGCAAAAATCCTCATGATAATACTTTATATTTACAATATTGGAAAAAATACAGGGTCTAGTTATTCAAGATCAAGCAAGAATGAGTGAGTAAGTTTATCCTTAATATGGCAATATATTACATCACTCAATAATACAAAATACAGAGAATCTAAAAACCTGTCTTGAAATCTCACTATCGTCCTCAAATACTGATATAGTTGCCAATGTTCTCACACCAAGATCAACTCCCGCAGATATTGCGTTTGCTCTATTATTCATCGTCTAATTGTAGTGGCACAGATACCTATGCTTGTTTTTGATACTGATACATACAATTTATATATACTTCACATCACGTGGATATCATATAGTTCATCTATGGATCTGGTCACTGCAACATATCCTACTCTTTCATCCTCTTTACCACTATGCAGGTAGATTATGACATCTGCTTCAAGCCCCTTTGATCTGAATACAGAGTAGATTGGTATATCAATAGTTGTTGGGATAATCTCCTGTTTTATGCTGACACAGTCATGTAGTTTTCTATTCTGAGCATATTTCTCTATTGTGGTTTGTACATTCATAATTTTGGCTGGTGCAACAAGTTTATCGTGTATGATCATTATTGATTTATTTGCAGGTATTTTGGTGATGATACCTCCAATATGATAATTTACCTCTTTTCTCAATATCTTTGATTGATGTACAGCACCTCCTTTTCTTATAAATTGCTCCACCTTGATAATTTTTAGTGCATTATCATCCTCTGGATTATCCTCTGCTATTTTTACTTTTCCAAGTGCAAATTCTCCAATACTTTTTGGATTACGATAGTTCTGTCTGAGATAGCTGGTTCTTCCTTTGGCACTGATAAAGATCTCTTTCCATGTAAATCTGTTGTCTGTCCTTTTGTGAATTGCCTGTAGACTATCAAGAAATACCAGAAACAGAGAGGACACCGTCTCCTTGAGACATAATTTCAGCTGTCTTAACCAGTGTTTATCAAAATCCTGTGCCTCATCGATCAGAATAAAATCATAATTTGGAAGAGATAATTTGTTATCAATTGCAGTATCAATAAGTATTGATCTGTCTTCAAATATATTATCCGTCAATTTATCCCTGTTTGTCAGATTAATCAGTTCTCTCTCCCCAATTGAGTTGACTATCTGTCTATGCCAGGAATGTATGGTTTTTATCTGTATTCTGGTATTTCCAAGCTCTATCTCGAAGTACCTTCTTAATGCTCTGTTGAAACAAACTACCAGTATACTGGCTTCTGGATACAGTTTAATCAGTTGCTTTGCCTTGTTTATCAGCATAATTGTCTTTCCACTACCTGCAACACCATAGATGATTCTATCCCCCGTGAGAGTGATATTATTGGCAAATCTGATCTGTTTTCTATCTAGCATGTACAATGGTAGTTCACTATCACAATCAAGTTCCTGCTTGACAAACATTTCAGGTAATAATTTTATCATTGCACAGAACATATTTGTTCTTTCAGTATTTTTTCCATACTTGTTAATAGTTCTTTCAAGCAGTGTATCAATTGAATCTCGGTTTATATCCTCTGAGAAATAGCTAGATACACCAAATATACTGAATGCAGAATCATTGTAATCCTCTCTTCTATCTGCTGATAGGGATAAATTTGGAAATAACACTATTCCAATAACTTGTAAATTGCCATCTATCTGATCCTGAACTACTGAGACATACTCTGCACACTGTCTGTATGGTGATTTCATACTATTCTGCCTATTCCATGGAATGAGATGATCATTCAATTGAGTATGATCCTTGACCTCTAGTATGAAAAGATAATTCCTTGAAAAAACAATAAAATCCAGCCTTTTATCACCATCTAACAATTCAAGCTGTCCCCAGATTAAATTAATCTCTTTCACTCCATACTTTGAATATTTATATTTCTCACTCTGCAGTAATTTCCTAGCTATTTTTATCTCACCGGGTGTCCAGTTTAGTCTTTTATGGATCTGTTCATTTGTCATCTTACCAAATTCAAATGAAATCGGTGTCCCGTTCATATATTTACAGTTTAACACTATATTATAGCTATTGTTTATAATTACTGTATAATATATCATTTGTAGTGCAATATATAGTTTTTGAATATGTGAAAAATAAATCTAACTAACTTTGATACTGTTAATAAGTTGAATTTGATACTGAAAATATATCCTCATGATATTTTAAGTAATAGTGCCCTGCTTTTTTACTGATTATCTTAACAATAAATTAATTGCTCGAATACAATCGCTTATAATTTAATTTTTTTTGAATGAATTCTATGGAAACTGTAGAGAGTTACAAATATTCCATTATTCTGTATATTCTGACCGCATTGGCATATATCACTCTTGTATTTGATGCGATGCTTGCATTTATTGTGGTACGATTAATTCAGTTACGGAATGAATTATCCTATGAGTACAGTGCTGCATCACTTGTTTACTTCCAGAGGCTGATGGTAAGTTCAATCATCGCATTGTTATTCTTGAAATACTTCAGAGCAAAGAGTGTCAGTGTAACAGACAGTCAGATAATAATTAAGAATATTTTCAACAGAGCAAATATCATCAGCATCAAAGATATTAAATTTATAGATACTTTGGAGCGGAAAAATATCTTCTCTGTGATATCCATGGGTAAGATCAAACAATTGGAACATATAATCATATACACTCTTGATAAAAAATTCGATATCAATGTATCACTGTTGTCCAATGGTAGTCTATTCAGAAAGAGATTGGATACTGTATTTTTTGAGAAAGATGAGTATATCCGGATTTATTTATCTCAGAGATCTAGATTTGATATATACAACATATTCAGTAATCCCACTGGGATGGCTGGTATCATATTGGTTGGAATAACATTGTTTTATTATATCTGGGGTGGAATTGCCACTATATTCTATCCTCCAGGAGTGGTGAACTCTCGTAGTTTTTATCTTTATAATCCAGATTATGCATTTGGATTCAATGATCCCCGAAAATATGATGGACCCCCATCTGCTTCATTTCCATTGGGCAATGATTTTGTGGGTAGAGATTACTATTCTAGGATTGTATATGGTATGTTCACAACTCTTAACATTGCAATAACTGTATCTTTGATCGCAATCACCATCGCCATCATCGTTGGTACTATATCTGGTATGAATAATCGAGTGGGTAATATATTGCAGGGATTGATGGATGGGATAATTGCTATACCTGTGATGATATTCTGGACCTTTGGATTGGTATATTCTGGGGGATTACGTGCAATAGAGGGTGTCAAGATAGAGGGTGGTTTCTTCTGGAACATCATGATAATCACTGCACTCTTTGTATGGGCAGGACCTGCCAAATTAATCCGTGCAGAGATAATTCAGATAAGAAATAAGGAATATATGCATGCCCAGAGGGTATTCGGTGCATCTAAATTGCATATGTTCAGAAAGCATATCATACCTGGAATATTACCAACTGTGATGAACCTATTTCTTGGATTGTTAGTCGATTTTATTGGCATGATAATTGCTATTGCAGTGCTGATCCCTTCAGATGGAACACTTGTCTGGGGCTCTGATCTTAACCGTAGACTAGATGTGAATTATTATGAGACACAGGATATTTTTGATACTTATTTTATGTTCGCCACATTAATATTCAGTATCACAATTTTTGGCTTTTTATTACTTGGTAATGCACTGAAGGATATAGCCAGTCAAACAGAGTAGGAGCTATTAAAATGAGATTTACAAGCTATTTATTTATGAGAATTATCAGCATAATATTGCAGATAATCGGTATTTCAATAATATTATTCAGTTTATATGCATTCACGCAGTATGATGTGGGTATTGATCATGCAGAATTCGGTGGACAGCCTGTTGCAGATGCGGAGAACCAGCGTCTTGGCACTAATTATACCTATACTGAGCAATTCTTCAATTTCTGGGAAGGATTACTATTCGGTGGATGTGGCCTGGATATAGCTGCTGATAATTGTAATCGTACACTTGGTATCAGCTGGGAGAATAACAGACAGGCAAATATCACCACAGGCCAACCCATTGATGATGCAATGCAGCAGGTATTTATCAACTCAATCACTATATTTATGGTTTCATTCATAATCTATGCCTCCATTGGAGTGGTTACTGGAGTGATTGCAGGCGTAAAATCTGGCAAATTGGATCAGATACTGCATTTATTCACCAGTGCATTGATTGGTATTCCCGGAGTACTGGTGCTGATATTCATATTCCGGATATTTCTTGACAAGCGCAGTCTGGAATTCAATATTCTGCTTGTCAGTGAGATCAATATCGGTAGTGCAGATACTGATACCAGCATACTCTGGTATCTGATAATTCCAATTCTATCGCACGCACTGATCTCATTACCATTTGTCTTCAGATATATCCGTTAAATAGTGATGACTGAGATGGGACGGCCATATCTCAGAACTGCAAAGGCAAAAGGTCTATCTGAATTCCAGATTGTTAGAAAACATCTGCTACCAAATATATATTCCAAGATGATCAATGCACTGGCAGTAAGTATACCAATGGGTATCAGCTCTATTGCACTGGTGGAGTATATTTATAATTACAATGGAATGTTTAATCTGATGTTTGCATCGATATACAACTATAATTTTCCAATTCTACATGCAGGTGCTCTATATATAGGAGTATTCACCTTCATACTGATGACCTTCTCAAATTCATTCGCCAAGTTTATGGATAAATTACAGGCTGCAAAATAATTATACTACAAAAATACTGAATTATGAATTATTATCAAGCCATTCTTTAAGGTCTGTAAGTGGTTTTTTCTCCACCTCATTGTAAACTTCATGCCTGTATCCATCATATATATTGAATATTTTATTTGTTGATTTGAAGCTATCAAACAATGGTTTCCAAGAATCCTGATGGAAACTTGCATCTTCACTCCCTATCTGCATCAAGACTGGAATGTCAACCATAGTTGCTGCATCCTTCATCATCAGCAGGTACTTGAACAGCTCTGCACCCAATCTAGGTGTTATCTTGTCATAGAGTACAAGAGGATCATTGATATATGCATCAATCACTGCCTGATCATGAGATATGAAATTCGGGTCCAGATTGGATGGAATTGATATTTTTGGAAGAATAAACGAGAATATTTTGGATAGTAAAATAGTGCCACCACTTATCTCCGGGCCTGGAGCTGCTCCTGTACCTGATAATACCATTGACCTGAATTTTGTCTGATCTGCATATTTTGCCATGTAGTTGTTTACTATTATTGAGCCCATGGAGTGTCCAATGATGTGTGTTGGTAGATCTGCATTCTCAGCTCTGACAATCTCCTCGAATAATCTCAGATCCTCCATGTAGTCTGTGAACCTGCCCACATGGTTCCTCTTTCCCTCTGATTTTCCATGTCCCCTGTGATCCAGTGCCCAGACAGAGTATCCTGCTGGAACAAGTAGATCGACAACATTCCCATATCTACCAGAATGCTCTCCAAATCCATGTACTATGATCACAACTGCCTTACTCTCATCACTTGCCCAGTTCTGATAGTATATACTTGTATTTTTCAATCCCTGGAAATTTCCTTCTTTGTGTTTCATATTATCATATTTTTACTGTGAATATATTAATACTAACGGGTATTCAATATATTATTGACCAATTGATCATTTTGAATGTTAATAGCTATAATATCAATAGCTGATCTGTAAGATTCTTCATACCACCAATTTATATATCTCATCTGTTCTATATTATTAATGAATTTAAGATATATTACGATATTGTTACTGTATATTTCAGTTTCTCCAGTACTTATCTCTGCAGAGGAATGTGCAGTTCCATGTGATCTTATTGTATCCGGGGGGCCACCTCCAGATGGAATACCATCTATTGATGCACCCAAATTCCTATCTGTCAGTAAGGCAGATGAAACACTTGATGATAAGGATCTTATTATCGGAATTGTGATCAATGGAGAGGCACGTGCCTATCCCTATGAGATACTAAACTGGCATGAGATTGTCAATGATGTGTTTGATGGTGTCAGAGTATCAATCACCTATTGTCCACTGACTGCATCTGGAATTGCATTCGGAATGGAGCAGGTGGGAGAGGATAATACTTTTGGTACTTCTGGTAAATTATATGAGAATAATCTTGTTATGTATGATCGTAATACAGGTACCTATTATTCACAGATGCTGAAAGAGGGTATCAAAGGTGATAATATCTATACTGATCTGGTGGTAAAGAATACAATCGAGACAACATGGAAGGGTTGGAAAGCCATGTATCCGGATAGTCTGGTACTCTCCCGTGATACTGGATATTCAAGGAGTTATGATGATTATCCATATGGTAGCTACAAAAGTGATGAATCTATCAGATTCACCACTAGCTACTCCTCATTGGGAGATGTGGCAGAGTTCTATCATCCGAAAACAGTGACCAAAGTACTGAAGTTTGATGGAATAACACATCTGATATCATTCAATGAATTATTGCTTGATCCTGCATTTGAAGTGGAGGATAAGATAATTTTCCATGATACATCTGTGAAGATGGCATCTGTATTTGATACATCATTCAATGGTGTTTCCTTGATATTCTCCACCTATACCGAGAGCAAGAAATCAGGTGATTTTGGATTGCAGGCATTTGAGGATCAATTCGGAAATATCTGGAATATGAAGGGAGTGGCAATAGATGGACCTGATGTGGGTGGACAACTGACAGCAGTTGATAGTTACAATGCACTGTGGTTTGCTGCAATATCATTATTTCAGGATGCAGAGGTACATCAGTTCGGAGATAGTCCAAATAATATTCCCCCGACTGCTGATACAGATGAGGCAAATTTCTTTGTATTTCCCACGATAATTGCATTGTTGGTACTTGTTAGAAGAAGGAGATAGATGTATGATATATGTGGTACAGACGTACATAATTCCGGTGCTTGCAATAATCACACCTGCTTTACTAGTTCTGAGGAAAAAAGGTGATGCAAAATTGGATATTTACAGACCTGCTAGGCTGATTATCATCACTTTTTTTTTCATGATGATGATTCTCACCCTGCTGATCTATCTTTCTGGTGGTTTGAACTATCTCTACTACAATGTTGCATCAAAACCCAAGATAGTTGATAAATCATTGCAATGGGATATTACCCGGCATTATCAGCTGCTTATACCACTGTACCTGTTCAACAATTTGTTATCTATCAGTTTTATTTCTGGCATCATATATGCAAGTCTGATAGTCTTACCAAAAACATGTGAGGTGGATCTGAAGGAATCTGCTGCCAGTAACTTCACTGCTGGAGTATCCGCCATTGGAAGTGGAGTTGTATGCTGTTCAACATCAATTCTTGCCATTATTTCTCCTGGATTTGTAGCATTGATAGGTCCATTTGCCCCGGGATTACTTGTAATATCTCTTGGATTGTTGCTTTACTCGTTCAATCGTGTGGTCATCCCACGTATTGCTCTAATCTCTGTGTATCTTGACAGCTGATTTTCTCTTCAGTATCAGACTATCTCCCCAATCCATTATATTCTCAAGTATCTCACACAATACATTTCCAAAATCCGTGATGAAATACTCTGTTTTCTTAGGAGATATTGCAATGATTTTCTTCTCTACAATGTGGTTATCAATAAATGTGTTCAGTAGATCTGATAATACCGAGGATGATATTCCCTGTATTCTGTTTTTAATCTCACTGAAAGATAATGCCTCGTTCATTAATTCATACAGAATATTCACTGCCCATTTTCTACCTATCAATCTAATAGTTTCAAGGACTGATGGGGGTAAGGATTCATCTATCATACAGTTTATCTCCATTGAATTACTATTATTTATTTTCGGTGATTGTAATAGAAAAAATATGAAAAATCCAGTTGTTTTATAAATTTGTGGTAATAATTTTATTTGTATTTTTTTTGCTACTACTATATTAAATAGCATAAATACCATAGTAAATTAATGACATTCGTAAGTTTAGTAACCGGTGGTCTTGTAGGCACAATAATAATGACTATGATGATTCTCTATGGTTACATGATGAAGATGATGCCTGAGAACTGGAATATGATCACAGATGGTCTTGGTGCAATGATGAACAAAATGATGGGCTTACCCAATTCTATGGGATGGTTGATGCATTTTATGATTGGTGTGATAATTCACCCATTATTGTTTGAGTATGTATGGGTTGGTACTTTTGGAATAACACTTGGCGGTGCTATTCTGAATGCAGTTGTATTTGCAATGATTTTTGCATTGATGATGATTGTTATGTCCACTATGATGGAGATACCTGAATTCTCCCGGATGATGATGGCAATTGGTATTATCATGGCACATCTTGTATATGGACTTGTACTTGGATATTTCTCCACATTAGCTTTCTAAAACCAAATATTATAAATTGGATAAACTAAATTATTAATCTTAAACACTATAAAATAGATCTAGTAAACCACCTGAAGAGTACTTCTTGTGAGTAAAAATCAACTAATATTACTATTTGATATTCTCAATATCTGTATGGGGGAGGGAGAGGAGATCTCTTATAAAAAACAGAGACCTCCAATAAATTATTACTACTTTGATAGTTAAACTACTGATTAAAAAAATAATTTGGCATAAATTATTATCAAAATAATCATGTAAAGATATACGATGAAATTGCTTTTGTATTCAATTTTCAGCTGTTTGTAATTGTTCTTCCTGAACTCTCCAATTCTCCCGAATAATGATTTGTCTGCTGCTGAATTGCCACTGATTACTATGCCTATAATCTCCATAAAGAAAATCAATGTGGCTATATTTCTGTTGTAATTAATAGTTATAGCTAGAATGCTAATATTGATTGAGAGTATTGCAAAGAATATCAGTACATATTTGATATTTATGGAATTAATTCTGTTTATTAATGAACTTTTAATTGAATATTCATTGTTACTGGATGGGATGATATTTCTATCCAGATAGTCTTTTATTCGATCAATTCCCTCCTCTCTGGAAATATCTGATCTCTCTATTTCAGGTATTGGACTACTTCTCACATTATCTGGATTGTATTTACTGCTTTCAATATCAAAGCTCTCCAACAGCTCACCTTTGGCAAGATGCTCTATTTTTCTTAGTATGTATAATTTATTGGGATACAATCTCATAGCATCCGGTCCGATAAAATATCTGATAAACTCATCAAGTATCTCCCATATATCCTCTCCCCATTGATCTGTATCCGGTAATTTCTGAGAATTCAATTCTGTCTTCTCTCTTAGTAATTTGTTTCCATGAGCGCCTGAATATACCTTTAACTGATAAATATCCTTCCAGTTGTTATCTACAATATTATTTGTAAAATTCATTATAATGGATGGATTTCTCCTGTCAATCTCATATTCAATGAGTTCATTCCAGATAAATGGGAATACACCCATTTTTTTCAGTGATAGAAGATAATTTGAGAAAACCATTCTTAGATTCATCTTGATACGGCCAAAGGTGGTGAATTCCTTGAACACAGATATCATGATGATATTGTAATTATCAAGGATGTGCAGTGCATTTCTTCTCCAAGAGCCCATTGCCAGTATGAAATATCTGACAAATTGTATATATCTGATTTCAGTTACCAATTTTGATAGCTCATATGTATGTCTGTTCAGTAGTGCAACAAATTCATCTGTTGGTCTCCCAGTTGTGATCAATATCTCCATATAATCAGTTATTGCACGTGGGTCATTATAGTCTGGAAGTGCAGGTACATCTATTGATCTTAGCTCAACAATACCTGACTTCACATTCCAGTAAATCTCTCCAAGTAAATAACTGTTAATCACTAAAAACAGCATCATAATAGATAGTATCAGTGCTGAGCTCTGGATATAATTAATGTATGGTTTGTAGAAGGGTGTGAATACACTGTACAGAAACAGATATAGTAGTACAGATGCTACAAATAGCATAGGCTTGATAGTATTATCATAGGTCAGATGGAAATTGATTGATCGCATATCTGTTAGATGTCTTAATATGATATTTGATCTCATCTTATCCTCAATTCTGTATGTCCATGTTGATAATATTATGTAATATAGAATTATTAACCAGTAGATATTGATAATTGAGAGAAAGTATTCCTTCCCAGTATTCCAGATATAGATGAGAGATAGTAATAGGAAGAATAGTAAGAAGTTAGCAACTATTTTCACAAAGAAGTTTTTAGCCCTTGGATCTGGTTTCATAGCAATCAGTATATCTCTGGTGAAAAGCATTGAAATGATTATCATTCCCAATACTATCAATTCTCTGAATATATCAAATACATATGTGGATAGTATGATCAGTATCAGTGAAACATAGTTCAAATATCCTAGATTTCTAAGTATTTTGATTCTCATAAATCTAATTCAATCCATGTATTTTTAAGTATTTACAGGCAATATAATTGATGAATACTTATTATGGAAAATTGTGTACACCAAATATTTATCTAAAATCGTTTTCACAAATGCTTATATTTATTTTTATTAACTGCTAATGATAGTATGTGCGTATATTTTTATTGCTGATACTTTTTATTGCTACGATACCCATGGGTATTTCTGACAATTCAACCGGTTTGGAGGATGATTACGGGCTTATCTATGATATGGAGGTATCTAGTTATTCTCACACAGATATTGATCTTGAGGTATTCGATTCTTTGCTAGGGATACAGATTGTGGGCTTCAGAGGAACTACTGATGAGTATATTGTAGCAAATGGTAGTAAACAGCTGAGTAGTCTGTCATTTGCTAATAATACAAGGGAGATACAATCAATTGATCGTTTGAATACGCATACGATTACAGATACAGTGGGTGAGAAATACAAGACATCTCTTTTCAATTCTGGATGGATAAATGCAACAGAGTACGAGGATATTTATGAATACAATGAGACTGTGAATATTTGGCTTGGAATTGCAGATGATGAGTGGCAGAATACAACTGATTTTGTTGCTGCAACTCTGCATAACTATGAGGTATTCAACTTCACAGACATCAATGAAGCTAATGATCTTTCTCTCTCTGGAGTTAATGCCACTGCTGATTTCAGATTATTGGATTGGCAGATCAGTAGTGAGGTGATAGCTAATTCATACAGTATTAGTGGACTTGTCCTTGCAGATGAATTGTTGCGAATTACATATCATAACTCATCCAACAGAATTTACAGGGATACAACAGATGATCTGTTCAATAATGTACCATACAATGTAACACAGGAGGTGACAATGGAACTGATATTTGATCCACTGAGTAAGTTATATATTGAGAGCAAATATAGTAGTTTCTATCATTTTGATGTGAGTGCAAATGGTGATGTATCAGATGGAGTATCACTTGTCCGTGCAGATATGGATCTGGATCTTAATCTGTATGTGAATGGTTCTCAGCAATTGAACTCTATTATTGATCTCTCAGAAGATGATCTGCAAGCACCTCTGATTGAGGAGTTATGGGGTGGAAGGGTACCCGATATTCCAGCATGGCAGTTGAATGATAGTGGTTACTTCACAGTTGTTGTATATACTGATGGTAAACTGATAAAAACTGAGAATATGTATATGAATGGTATTGTATCTATTGATCTCAGTGATATTGATTGGAAAAGTCTATCTATTATTGCAACAGATATCTATGGTAATCAATCCTCTATGAACTATACTGCACCAGAATTCAACTATTGGATACTTGGCATTGTACTGATTCCATCTGTTTATCTCATTAAAAAAATAAAAAAATAATATATTTTTATTTATAACAAAACTCTCGGAAATATATGACTTGGTATATTTATTATATTTGATTTTTTAATCTGCTTTTATGGATGAATTCACAGTTGATGAGATAAAAGATCCCACATCACTGATCACACTGATCTCGATGGTCTGGACAGCGATAGCAATTTTCAATAAATATGATCCTGATCGCTATATTTTTGTGATTTTGATGTTTGCAGGATCTGCACTTTCATTGTTCTATCTGTTAGTGGCAAGGCGTACAGGAAATATATTTTATGGTACTCCCACCTATGTGTATCTGATTTTTTTTGGTGGAATCACTGCATACACTGGCAAGGGTATCACCTTGTCCTATCAGACCTATTCGGTATCATTGTACCTACTTGAGGGTATTACTGTATTACCTCTACTGTTTCTGTGGTTGATACCGATGAACACGGATCAATTTTTCGGCGTGCAGTCACTCACCAAGCTGGATAAGCTGAATAATATATGGAAGATCAGTATTGTTGTTCTCTTTCTGGTGAAATATCTGGAACTAAAGCAGAATTATGAATTTCTGGTGCTTATACCTATGATTTTAGAGCCTATTCTGTTGGGTCTGGAGAACAGGGGTGAGAAACCACTGCTCACATTGCAGTACTATAAGGAGCTGAAGATCAAATTCGCACCACATATCAGTCTCTTCCGTACTGTGATGATGATTCAACTGGCATTTATCACTACTTTTCTGAATTCCAGGGGATGGATAATTCTGTTGATGCTATTCATAATCAGCATAGTTTTACTGTTAATGGCCAACTTTGCCACGCAGTTGAAAGAGGAAAAGCCTGATAAATCTAGAGATGAGATAATCAAAGAGGTATTTGGAGATGATATTGTATCATTGGAAAAAGTATCTGAGATCAAATCAGTGGATGTGGTGACTGGGGATGATATTGCATCAAGAGCATACAGATTGGGGTCAAAGCTTAGGTCTGAGATTAAAAAGCCAAAATACAATCTATCCAATATTCTTGCAACATTACGAGATGATTCATTTGAGAATGGCTTTGTGGTTGATCAATCGAATTATAATTTTGTGAGTACACGTGGAATGTTCAGACCAAAAAAGAATATGGTTATATTTCCAATAGATCTTGGGAGATTTGATTACAGGAGACGTGGTGAGATACTGTTACTTGGGTTCAACAAACCTATGATGAAAAGAGATGATGATAATCATATATTCAAGAGAGAGCAAATTGGTACGATGGTTACTAGTAAATCAAAATCACAGTTCTCTATGGGAAATGAGTTTATTCAGTTCAAAGATAAGATATTCAATCTGCAGACTATCACAGTTCCAATAGATGAATGGATTAGAATGAAATCCATACTACCCGAATTATCTACTGATTACAATATCTCCTATACTGGCTTCAAAGATGTTGATGAGTTGAAAGATGTGGTGACGGGTATTGGTGATAAATGGAACGAGGTGAGGGAGAAGGCAAAGATAACAGCTGCCAACTTTATTGCAGGATTGATAGGAGCAGGGGATGCGGTCTTCTATGGAGTGGATGATCTTCTTGCCACAGAGGGATCACCAAAAAGACTGCAAGATGTAGGAGATACAGAGGATATAGATAATACAGAGGATATAGATAATACAGATGATATAGATAATACAGATGATATAGATAATACAGATGATATAGATAATACAGATGATATAGATAATACAGATGATATAGATAATACAGATGATATAGATAATACAGATGATATAGATAATACA